>CAZXNP010000267.1:0-3458 GCA_964642035.1 uncultured Anaerolineales bacterium
CGCTGGCGGCCGCCGCGGCGGCGGCCCGGTCAAGGAGGCGGGGTAGGTCCACCCCCACCAAGGCCGCCGGGACGAGGCCGAAGTGGGTCAGGGCGGAGTACCGGCCGCCAACGTTGGGGTCGTTTTCGAACACCCGGCGTAGGCCTAGGCCGCGGCCCTTGCCCTCCAGGGCCAGGGGGCTGCCGGGGTCGGTGATCACCGCGAAGTGTCCGGCGGCGGCACCGGGGCCGAGGGCCTCGCTGGCCAGGTGGCGGGTGTAGCGGTAGAAGGACAGGGTCTCGGCGGTGGTGCCGGACTTGCTGGCCGCCACGAAGAGGGTCCGCTCCGGCTGGGCCCAGGCGACGGCGCGGCTGACGGCCCCGGGAAGGGTGCTGTCCAGGACCCTCAGGTCGAGACGACCTTCGCCACCGAAGGTGCGGCCGAAGAGATCCGGGGCCAGGCTCGAGCCCCCCATGCCCATGAGGAGGCAGCGGTCCATGCCTTCGGCTTCGGCCTCGGCGGCGAAGGCCGCTAACTCCGGGGCCGCGGCGGCCATGGTCTCCGGGGCGTCGAGCCACCCCAGGCGGTTTTCGATTTCCCGGGGGTCGGGGCGCCACACCGTGTGGTCCCGGCGCCAGATGCGCGCCAGGATGTCAGCGGCCGACAAGGAGGCCGCCGCCGCGGCCACGGCATCGCCGTGGGGCCCGGGGTTCAACACCACGTGGTCGTCGTCGGTCACCGGTTGGCATCCCCCTCCGGGACGGTGGGCAGGGCGCGGCTCGGATGCCGGCCGAAATTCGGCACTTTAGGCGGGTGTTCCGCCAAGAGCTCCAGGATCACGTCCACTGCCTTCTGGAGCTGGGGGTCGTGGCCGGCGGCGTAGTCCTGGGGCTTGATATCCACCTCAATATCGGGCTCGGCACCGTAGTTTTCGAGACCATAGCCCACGTCCTCGAACCAGAAGGAGAACTCAGGCTGGGTGGTGACTCCCCCGTCCACCAGGGAGTCCCGAACGTTGATTCCGATGACGCCGCCCCAGGTTCGCTTACCTATCAAGGGGCCGAGGCCCATCAGCTTGAAGGCGTGGCTGAACATGTCGCCGTCAGAGCCCGCTGCCTCGTTGGTGACGGCCACCAGGGGACCCTTGACGGCCTCGAAGGGGTAGGGCACGGGCTCGCCCCAGCGCTGGATGTCGTAGCCGATGCGCCTTCGCGCCAGCTTCTCCAGTAGGAGCTGAGACACGTGGCCGCCGCCGTTGTACCGGACGTCGACGATGAGGCCCTCGCTGTCCACTTGGGGGAGGAAGCCCCTGTGAAACTCAGCGTAGCCGGCGGCGGACATGTCCGGCACGTGGATGTAACCCACCCGGTCGCCGGTGGCTTCGGCCACGAAGCGGCGGTTGCCCTCCACCCACTGGCGGTAGCGGGCCTTGAACTCGCTGGCAAGGGTCTTGACCGTGACCGTCCGCTCCTTGCCGTCCGTGGCCCGCAGGGTGAGGTCCACCTTTTCCCCGGCTTGATTGACGAGGTAGTGGGCCGGCGGACGGCCGGCGCCCACCCTTCGGCCGTTCACAGCCACGATGTGTTCGCCGACGGCGGCGGCGGAGCCCAGGCGGCCCAGGGGCGAGCCCGAGCCCTCCTTCCACCTGTCGCCGGCGACGATGCCCACGATCTCGTAGGCGTCTGCCTTCGGGTCGTAGCGCAGGTCGGCCCCGAGGAGGCCCTGGTGGTAGGCGGGCTCGGGACGATAGTCGCCCCCGAACTCGTAGGCGTGGGAAGTGCCTAGCTCCCCCTGCATCTCCCACAGCAGATCCGAGAGCTCGGAGCGGGTGGCAACCCGGTCCACTAGGGGAGCGTAGCGCTCGTAGACCTGCTCCCAATCAACCCCGGACATGTCGGGCACCCAAAACTGGTCCCGTTGGAGGCGCCACGCCTCCCGGAGCATCTGGCGCCACTCGGCCGCCGGGTCGACGGACACCTTGACTCGCCCCAGGGACAGCCAGCCGCTCTTGGGGCCAGCACCCTCTGCCTTCTCCCCGGTCTTGGCGCCGGCCTTCATTGCCCTCAGCTTGTTGCGGGACCGGTACATCAGGGTCTTGCCGTCGAGGGACACCATGAAACTCGTGACGCCAGACAAGAGCTCGTCCGTATCCTGCTTGGCGAAGTCATAGACCATCAGGTGCCCCCGGGCCGGGGGCGGGCCCGCCGGGTGCCATGGGGCGTCGAGGGTGCCCTGCAAGAGGTACTTGGTGAACAGGACCTTGCCCTTCAGCCCAACAATCTGACCGTAGCGGGCATCCGTGACGGGGAAGGCCGCCACTCGGTCGGCGATGCCCTCAATGTCGATGACGAGTCGAGGGGGCGACTTGTCGTCGGTCTTGCCCTTGTCGTCGCCGCCCTCGCCTTCATCGTCCTTCGTCGCCTCGCCCTCGGCCTTCTTCGCGCCTTCCTTACCCTTGGCCTCGGCGTCGTCCTTGTCATCCTCGCCCTTGCCGTCGTCGCCCCTGGAGCCTGGGGCCTCGGGGCGCAGCTCGAAGGGGTCGGCGGCGTCGGCTTGCAAGGCCACCAGATGAGGCCGCATGCCCCACGGGAAGTTGAGGTCGAAATGTAGATTGTCGTAGACGGGATTGAACTCGCGATAGGACAGGAAGTAGAGGTATTTGCCCTCGGGATCGAAGGCCGGCCGACCGTCGTGGAGAACGGGTCGCGTCACCGTGTGGGTCTCGCCGGTGGCCACCTCGCAGAGCCTGATGGCGGAGGTCTGCCGGGTCTCGGCGAAGCCATAAGCCAGCCAGCGCCCGTCGGGGGACCACGCCACGCCGTCGAGGCGGCTGTGGCGGCTCTTGTCGAGCACCCGAGCTTTCCGCGAGGCGATGTCCACGTGGATGAGCTCGTTACGATTGTTGGCGATGGCAACCTGATCCGCCGTCGGACACGCCAGCATGAGAACGGCGCGGCCAAGGTCCAGACCATCCAAGCGCTCAGCCTCCTTGGAGCCGTCGACGGTGTGCACCTCCAGGGCCTCCTCGCCGCCGGCATCGCTGATCATCGCGATGCTCTCGCCGCCCCAAAGCCAGGTGGCCAGGCGGTAGCGGACGCCGGTCTCCTGGCCGTGCTGGCGGACGGCGCCGGCCCAGTGGGCCATGGTGAAGGCTTCGCCCCGGGAGGTGATGGCCACCGAGTGGCCCTTGGGGTGCAGGTCGTAGCTCTGGAGGTAACCCGAGGCGCTGACGAACTTGCGCCGCCTCTCGGCCCGGGGGCTGGGGTACGAGACCTCGATGGGGCCGGTGTCCCCAGACTGCGGGTCGAACAGGTGGAGGTCGGCCCCCGCGCTGTACACGATCCGCCGGCCGTCCGTGGCCGTGTGGCGGGCGTAGAAGCTCGTGTGGTGGGGGTGGGCGCGCAGGTCGGTGGCGGCGGGGGAGGGCGGGGAGGGGGTGGCGACGGCCGCGTGGGGCGACCAGGAGGAGCAGATGGTGA
>CAZXNP010000268.1:0-3456 GCA_964642035.1 uncultured Anaerolineales bacterium
ATCCTGTGCGCCGGCACGGGGTCCGCGCCTGTCGAGGGCCACTGTCTTCTCTTAGATCGGGGCGCGGCGGGTAACATCATCGGCGGCCCTGGGGTGGATGGGAATGTGCTGGCCGCTGCCTCGGGATCGGCAGTGGCTTTGAAGGGCCCCGGGGCCGACAACCAACAGATCGTGGGCAACGATGTCGGGCTCTTGACCGATGGCGCCCCGGGATCCGTGGCGGGGCCGGGCCTCCTCGTGCGAAATGGGGGCGCCAACCACGTGGCCCGCAACACCTTGGTGGCCAGCGCCTCGTCGGCGATACGAATTGAGGGCACGTCCTTCAGCAACGTGATCGAGGAGAACTGGATCGGATTCAGGGCCGAAGCTGCCCCCCGTGAAGATGTGGGCAACCAGGGCTGGGGAATCGATCTCAGGGAGCTGACCAAAGGGACACGGGTCGAGGCCAATCTGATCCGCCACAATGCCGCGGGGGGGATCTTGGTCTCGGGGGGCCAGGCCGTGGAGAATCTCCTCACGAGGAACCTGATAACGGCCAACGGCGGGCCCGCCATCCGCGTTAGCGGGGGCGGCAATGGCGGTGTTGACCCACCGCGCTTTTCGATCGTGACCCTGGCACGGGCCAGCGGCACGGCGTGCGGGGGGTGCCGCGTCGAGTTCTTCTCGGACGACGGCGACGAGGCCGGCTTCTTCGAGGGCTCGGCAGTGGCCACGGCTGGGCTCTTCATCTTCGACAAGGAGGGGGGCTTCAGGGGGCCCTATCTCACGGCGACGGTGACCCGGAGCGGCAACACCTCGGCCCTTGCAGTGTCTCGCCCGGTTCCCGGTCGGCCCACGCCCACGCCGCCGGCCACCTCCGCCCCGGATGTGTGGCGTCTGTTGCTGCCGTGGGCGAGTCGGGGGGACGCCCCGGGCGGTCGCGGCGCGAGGTAGGCCTCTGGTATCATGACGGCGTGGGCGGCGCCCCGCGCCCCGGACGATCCGCCGCCGCCCGCCGGGAGACCTTGAGGCGTGTGCCCCACCATCGGGAACCCCACACCCGGAGACCAGGCACCCCTGGGTCGAGGCGGCCTGAGTCGATTGGCAGCCCGGATGCCGGGCCCGCCAGCGGCGCGGCTTGCCGTTGCCGTCGCCGCGGTGGTAGTGGCGTCCGTCGTCTGGTCGACCCCGGACGAAAGGGGGCTGGCCCCCGGCGCCCTGAGCCTCGGCTTCGCCCATGTCGACATCATGGATCTCCACGTGGAGCGGCTACCCGACGGGGGTTGGCGCCGCCGGGAGGTCCTCGGCCCTGCGGAGGTCGAGGAGCGTTTCGAGCGGGCCCGGGATGCCGGGGCCCGCTGGGACCGGTGGTCCCTGTACTGGGATCTCGTGGAGGCCGACGGCGCCTTTGAGTGGGCCGTGTCCGACGCGATGGTAGCTCGGGATGTGGACCATGGTCTGCAGCCGCTGATCATCCTGCAGGGCACCCCCGGCCAGTACGCCACGGCGGGGGTCCAGGGGGCCACGTACCCGCCGGCGCCGGTGCCCTGGGCTGCTACCACGGAGGGCGCTGGGGCGGAGTTGGCCCTCCAATCGTCCCCCCCGGCAGGACTGTTCGCGCCGGCCTTCGTCACCGGCTCCGGCGTTGGTACCGACGACCCGGCTGCCGCCGTCGCTGTGAATCCGGCCAATCCGTGGGCTCGCTTCGTCGATGCCGCCGCCGGACGATACCGACCCGGTGGCGACTTGGCCCGGGAGATGAAGTGGCCCACCAGGGCCGGCGTCGCGGTCTGGGAGATCGGCAACGAGCCCAACCTCCGCCACTTCTGGAGCGGCACCTCCGCAGACTACGCCCGTTTCCTGGAGGTCGCCTACCTCGTCATCAAGCGCCAGGACCCGGAGGCCGTGGTCCTCCACGGTGGTATAGCTGACGATGCCTCGGCGCCGGGATGGTTCCGGTCATTCCTGGCCGCCCTGAAGGCCCGGGGCGAGGCCTCGCCCCTGCCGGCCGCCAACGGCTGGTACTTCGACGCCACGGCGTGGCATTGGTACGCCTATCCGGATCTTCTCCGGTCCGGCCCAGTGAGGGCCAGGCAGCTCCTGGCCGACGCTGGGCTGCCGGCGAAGCCCCTGTGGGTGACGGAGGCGGGGGTGCCCGTGTGGTCGGAGTATCCAGGGCCGTGTTGGGACCCTCGGAGTCGGTGGCGGGCCACGTTGCTGGAGCAGGCGGCCTACGTGTGGCAAGCCGCCGCGGAGGCGGTGGCGTCGGACATCAGGGTGGTCATCGGCTTCCAGCTGTACGATGACTGCGGGAACGGCCCGACGAGCTATGACGCCTTCGGCTTCCTTCGCAATCCGCTGGGCATCGGATGCTGGGCGCCTCCTCCGGGGGGAGTGCCTGAGTGTTGGCGGCCCGACACGGCCACGGCCGGCGCCCCCCGGCCGGCCCTCTCGGCCCTCTCGTGGGTCGGTCGAGGCCTGGGCGGCGCCTCCCTCCTGTGGCGTCCGGCCCCAGACGCCGATGGATGGCAGCGCCTACTCTTCTATCGGCCGCCAGACCTCCGGATTGTGGCCCTGTGGAATCTGCGGCGTGGGGAGGTGGAGGCCACGGTGTCAGCCACCGGCCCCGGTGCCACGGTGGTGCGCTTGACCCCGGCCGGAGTCGTCAGCACCACCATGGAGGCGGCGGCCGGGCGCTATGCGGTCTCTCTGCCCGGGGCCACGAACCGCAACGACGCTGGCGGAGCAGCCCTCATGGCAGGAGCCCCAGTGTTCATCGTCGAGCGGGACACGGTGCCGCCCTTTCGCGCCGTGGCCGAGTCTCCGGAGTGGGATGCCGATGGGGCCTTCGACGTGATGGTTTCGGCGGCAGATGGCGGCACGGGTATCGACAAGTGGCGGCTATGGGTGGCCGACCGCGCCCCGCGGGGTTCCGGGGACTGGTCGGTGGCCGCGGAGGGGCCATGGTCCGGCCGCCCCGTGGCCGGCAAGGTGAAGGTGCCTTTCCACGGCCGCCCCGGAGTCACCCACTACTTCTTTGCCGCGGCGGCCGACCGGGCAGGGAACTGGAGCCCGGGGCCCGCGGACGCAGCCCAGTCCACGACGGCCGCGGGCGCGACGGCGGAGGGGGGTAGGGCCTACGTCCCGGACGCCATGGCCGGTCATGTTCTGGCTGGCCGGGAGGCGACGGCCACGGCAACCGCCCCGGCGACCGCCACCGCAACCGTCACGGCCGCCGGCACCCCGACCGCGGCAGTCACGGCCACGTCCACCTCCACGTCTGCGCCGCCCGGGACCAAGCTCCCCACGGCCACGGAGTCACCGGAAGCGACCCAGGCGACGCCACGGTCCACTGCTCCCCAGCCCACGGTGGCGGCTGATTGCACCCCCGAGGCAATTGAGGTCGTTGGGCCCCGGGGCGACGGCATCGCCGCCCCGGAGAGCCGCTGGACCCTGCGGGCCTACGCCTCCTCACCG
>CAZXNP010000269.1:0-3396 GCA_964642035.1 uncultured Anaerolineales bacterium
GGAGGTGGCCCTAGCGGGGCTGTGTGCAGCGTGGCCTCGCTGGGCGCCGCGACGGCGCGGAACACCTTGGGTCCGTATGCGGGCGCTGGCGAGACCCGCCAGGCCTTCAACGGGGCCGCCGTGGAACGGGGCCATCTTGTGGGCAGGATGGCGGCCGAGGGACCTCTGTACGTGACGCCGGCGGTTTGGCGGCAGTCGGTCATCCGGTTCTTGAATGTGGCGGCGCCACCACGGAGCTTCGATCCCCGGGCCGGGCTGGTCCTGCCCCCGCGGGGGGGTGCAACCTACGCCTTCGACCCGGTGGAGACCTTCGCCGCCGCCGACTTCGCCGGCCGCCACCCGTCGGCCCGTCGCCAGGACATCCTCGACGGCCGGGGCGAGCTGGCTCTCATCGTCTTCCGCATGGCCCCGGACCTGGCACCATGGGGACCGCCACCGCCGGCCATGGCGCGCTTCGGCGAGGCCATCGAGTTGCTTCGCTTGGAGGCCACCACCAGATACCGGACCGCGGTCGTGACCATGGAGTGGCGCGCCATCGCCCCCACGAAGGCGGACCGCAATCTCTTCATCCACGTCCTCGATGGCGGCGGCCACTCCCTGGGCCAGTTCGATGGCCCGCCCCTGGGGGGCAGCTACGGCACCGACCAGTGGTTGCCGGGGGAGAGGATCCGGCAGGAGTTCGAGGTGGACGCCGTGGCCACGCCGGGCGAAGATGACGTCGTGATCGAGACCGGCTGGTACGACTGGCGGGATGGCGTTCGCCTTTCCGTACCGGGGACGGCTGACGATGCCGTGAGGTTGCCCTTGCCCTTCGGGGGGGTGCGTCTGAGGGAACTTCGGAGCCCGCTGGGTGGCTAGGAGCCCGGCCGAGAAGCCCCTTACGCCGTCGGCCCGGCCTCGCGGCCCCCAGGGGCGGTGGCGCTGGGGCGTCGCCGGAGCCGTCCTCGTGGCCTTCGCCCTGCGGGCCAGCCACCTGGCCGGCCAGAGCCTGTGGAGCGACGAGGACATCACCTTGGATCGCGCGGCCCAGCCCCTGGGGGAGCTGCTGGCCCGGCTACCGGTGGAGCACACGCCGGGCTATTTCGTCCTCGTGCACGCCTGGGTGAGGCTGGCCGGGGACGGGGACTTCGCCCTCCGGTTCCCGTCGGCCGTGGCCGGCACCGCCGCCGTGGCCCTGGCGGCCTTCTTGGGCCGGCGCCTGGTGGGTCGGGGGACCGGCCTGGTCCTGGCCCTGGCCATGGCGGTGAGCCCCTTTCAAGTGTGGTATGCCCAGGAGGCCCGGATGTACGCCCTGCTGGCCGCCCTGGGACTGGGGACCCTGGCCGCCGCTCTACGGGCCATGACCACGAGGCGCCGCCGCTGGTGGATCGCCACGGGAGTCGTGGCCGCCCTGACCGCCTACACCCATTACTATGGCGCCCTGACGGTGGCGGTGCTGGCCATGTGGGCAGCCGCCGACGTCGCGGGGCGACGAAGCCTCCGCGGCTGGGGGTTGGCCGGCGCCACCGGTGCGGCCCTCTTCGCGCCCTGGATGAGCCACATCCCGGGACTGCTGTCATTCCCTGGCTGGCGCGAGGCGACCGCCGCCGGCGACGCCGTGGCCACCGCCGTGGTCACCTGGGCGGCGGGTCCGACGGCACGGCCTACTTGGGGCCAGGTGGCAGTGGCGCTGTATGGGGCCCTGGCCGCCGCCGGGGCGGTACGCCTGGCGGGGCGGATGCTCCGGCGACCTGCGGCTCCCGGGCCTCGGAGACCGGGCCCCGGCCTGGCCCTTGCCTTTGCCGCCGTGCCGGTGGTGACCCTGGCGGCCCTGGCGTGGCGGCGACCGGACTTCGATCCGCGGTACTTCATCGCCGTGGTGCCCGGCCTCTACCTTGTGGCCGCCGCCGGGGCCCTGGGGTGGCCCTGGCCCGGGGCCCGAGCCTTGGCGGCCGGTGCCCTCTTGGCGGTGACCGTCCCCTCCCTGGAGCGGCTATACACCGACCCAAGTGCCCAGAAACAGGACTACCGCCCCTTCGTGGCCACCGTGGAGACGGCCGCCGGCCACGAGGACACGGTGCTGTTCCTGGACGGCCCATCCTACGGCCTGACCCGGCGCTACGAGATGGCGGATTCGCCGGTCAAGATCGTGAATCTCCAGAGCAGCGGCAACCGCCGCCGCCGCCCCGAGGAACGGGCGGAGCGCATCGCGGACCTGGCGGGGGAGTACCCTCATCTCTGGCTGGCCACCGATGGCGCCGCCGAGGGATTGGCCCAGGCGTGGCTGGAGGCCAACGCCTACCCGGTGGACCGGGGCGCCTTCCAGACCATCACCCTGCGGCGGTACTTCTCGCCCCGGCCTGACCCTAACGTCAACGCCGCCCGTGGCCCGGACGAGTGTCATGAAGGCGAGGCCTACTGCCTTGCCGTGGGCGCCCCGGAGGCAGTGGCCGCCGGGGAGCCCTTGCCGGTGATGCTCTTGTGGCGCCGGGTGGCGGCCGCGGCATCGGGCCTGAAGGTATCATTGCGCCTGGTCGCCCCAGACGGCACCGTGGTCGCCGCCGCCGACCGGCCCGCCGACGAGGCGACGGCCCCCATGAGCCAGTGGCCCATCGGGCAACCAGTGACGGATCGCCAGGGCCTGGTCGTGCCGGAGGCGCTGCCGCCGGGGACCTACCGCCTGGAGGCGATCCTCTACCAGGGGGCGAACCTGGCATCCGTGGCCACGTGGGGTGGTCCCGCCGTCGTCGTTCGGGCGGCGCCGTGAGGTCTGGGGCCGGCTGGCGCCGGGACGCAGCCATTGCCCTGGGGCTGCTCCTGATGCCCTTCGGTGTCTACGCCCAGCTCGTCGCCCCAGGTCCCATGCGCCGCTGGTTCCCCGACGGCGACTTCGTGGACCAGTTCTTCGCCTTCGCCCACTACGAGGTGTCGCGCCTTGCGGCTGGCCATCTGCCCCTGTGGAACCCTTACGCCTACGCCGGGAGCCCCTTCTGGGCCGACGTCCAAGCTGCGGTGGCGTACCCACCCAGCCTGGCCAACGCCCTGGCGAACGCCTGGCTGCGGGGCTCCATGGCCTTCACCGCCCTGGAACTGGAGGCGGTGGCCCACCTGGGCCTTGCAGCCGTCTTCACCTACGCCTTCGCCCGGCGGACCCTGGGTTCCCGGCCCGGGGCGGTAGTGGCGGCGGTCACCTTTGGCCTGGGGGGCTACCTCAACGGCTATCCCCCCTTGCAGCTCGCGGTCCTCGAGACGGCGGTGTGGTTGCCGGCGGCCCTGCTGGGGGTGGAGCTCATGGCCGGGGCCGCCACCCAGCTGGGGATGGCTATCCTGGCCGGCGGCATGGGCTGTGGCATCCCGCAAGGCGAACCCCAGCACGGTCTTGTAGTGCTGTTCGCACGTGGTGCGTCTGCGGGGGGC
>CAZXNP010000270.1:0-3375 GCA_964642035.1 uncultured Anaerolineales bacterium
GGCTGGTCAGCGGTGGTGTTCGCCGGCCTGGGTTGGATTGCCGACGTGGCGGTGGGTGCCTCGGGCACAGTGTGGCCGGCCACCAGCCGGGGCGGGCTGGCCCGGTCCGGACCCATGCCCGAGCAGTGGGCCGATGACCGGGGCTTGCCGGGCCTGCTGGTGCACCGCCCCGGTGAAGAGTGGGCGGGCGTGTACGAGGCCCAGTCGGGGATTCCAGCCCCCGATGTGGCGGCGGTGGTAGCCGCCCCCGACGGCTCGGTGTGGATTGCCACCGAAGGTTGGGGCTTGGCCCGGTACTCGCCGCGGTTGCCCACCCTCACCCCCACTGCGAGTCCTTCGGCCACCGCCACTCCCGAAGAGACCGTCGAGGCCACGGCCACTCCAGGAGCCAGCCCCGGCTCCAGCCCCACCAGGCCCCCGGGGACGCCCGGCAGCCCGACGGCGACAGCCACCGCCACAGGGGAGCCGAGCCCAACTGCGACGGTCGGCCAAAGCACCACGGCCACGCCTACGGCGACCGCAGACGCCGGTGCGACCCCCACACTCCAGCCGACGTCTCCGACACCCGCGACGCCGACTCCACCCGTTGGAACCGAGGCGCCGGACGGGCGCGTGATCTACCTGCCGGCGCTGTTGCGGCCCCTCGCGAGGTGAGTTGCCCTTGCCAACGCCAAGGCTGGTTTGGGGGCCTCGCGGACCCGGGCTGAGATTCACCCCGGCGCAGACCCCATCACCGACGCGCATTAACGCTAGACTGCGGCCCGAGGTGTCACACTTCGGCTGCCTCGTCAGTCTCAGGGGGGGTTAATCCGTCGTACTCGCAGTTATTCCATGGAGACTGTCGTGAACCGATCGACCGTCGTCATCGTTGCGTCTATCACCGCCCTCGCCGCCGGCCTTGCCGCCTCGGTGATGCCCCGGGCCAAGGCGGAGCCCCGGGCGGCGGCCCAGTCCGACCTACTGGCATACGCCTACGCCGAGACCCTCGGTACCACAGGCTCCCCGTGGCCCCGTTCGAATGCCTTCCTCAACCAACCCCTCGGTATCGGCGCCGACCGGGACGGGGTGTGGGTAGCCAACGCCGGCGGGCGCAACGTCGTTCGCTTCGGCACCGGTGCCTTGGAGGAGCTGGGCCGGGCCGGCAGTCCCCGACGCCTCTACGGCCTTCCGGCCCGGCGGATCGTGGACGTGGCGGTGCAATATGCCCCCCGGACACCGGGGCAAGCCCCGACACCTGCTCCCACACCGGATCCAATACAGGGCCCGCCACCTCCTCCCCGGCGCACCATCTGGGTGGCCGATGCAGGGGCCCACGTGGTGGCGGGCATCACAGTCGAGGCCAACGGCGCCCGTCACCCGCCGGTCATTCTGGGGGAGTACATGACCCCTGGCGATGATGCCGGGCACTTCAACTCCCCGGGCGGAGTGGCGGCCGATGCCTACGGGAACCTCTACGTCAGCGACACGGGCAACCATCGGGTGCTCGTGTTCGGCAAAGACCTCTCCGTCATCGCCACCATCGGTTCCCCGGGCCGGCCCGGTCGTGGCAATGACCGGCTGAACTCGCCGGGGCGGGTGGCAACCGACGACGAGGGCCGCCTGTTCATAGCCGACTCGGGCAACGCCCGAGTACAGGGCATCGACATCACGGACCCCGCCGCTCCCCGGTGGGTGGCCTCCTACGGCACCGCCGGCGGCCCCCAAGGCCTGAGGGCCCCCGTCGGCGTGGGGACCGACGCCACCTTCGTCTACGTGGCCGATGGCTCCGCCGGCCGCGTCCAGATCTACGAGAAGAACGACGGTGACTACTGGAAGACCCTTGATGGCCGATCGGCGGCGGGATGCGGTTCCACAAGCCCTGACGACTGGTGGACGGTCGCCTCCGACGTGGCCATCACCCAGGACGGCACCATCAACGTTGCCTTGCCCCGGCGCATGCAGGTCGCCACCTGCGACGCCTTCACCCGGGAACCCCGGGACAGCCTAGGATCCCGGGGGGCGCCCTACGTGCCAGCCCCTGGCTTGTACAACGCTCCGGCGGCGGTGGCCGAGGCGGCCGATGGCTTCGTCGTGATCGCCGAGCTCGAGGGACACCGGGTCATCGGCCGCAACGCCGACGGCAGCGAGGCGTGGACCTTCGGCAGCCCCGGCGTGCCGGATAGCGACGGAGAGCATCTGGATGGTCCCAGCGATGTGGAGTTCTACGGCGGCCAGGCCGTAGTGGCTGACCAGGGCAACGGCCGCCTCGTGTTTCTGGACCGCCTGGGCCGCCGGACGGCGGTGTGGGGCGCCGGAGTGATATCGTCCCCAGCGGGGGTGGCGGTGCTGGGCGGCGGTGGCGTGGCCGTGGCCGACGCCGGCCGCGGGGAGGTGGTGCTCCTCGACGGCGCGGGGGCTCTCGCCGGGGTGTGGTCAGACCCGGCCGGAGCGCCCCACGCCTTCACCGATCCGGCTGACGTGGCCGTGGCCCCGGATGGCAGCTTGTACGTGAGCGACGCCTCGGAGCACGTGGTCCGCCACTTCGACCCTGCCGGAGCGGAGCTGGCCCCCCTAGGCCTGCCCGGCGCCCCTGGCGACACCTTCGACGCCTTCCGGTCCCCCCGGGGATTGGCCGTGACGGAGGACGGCCGGCTGTTCGTGGCGGACACGGGCAACAATCGCGTCGCGGTTTTCGCCTCCGACGGCCAGTATCTCACGACCATCGGCGGCGTGGCGGGCCCGGGTACCGGGGGCCTGGACGAGCCCCAAGGCGTGGCCGGCGGGGCCGACGGCCGCCTCCTGGTGGCCGACACCTTCAACCACCGGGTGCAGGTGTTCGTGCCGGCTCCGCCTCCGTGGCAGCCCGGGGCCGTCAATGGCCTCGGCCGGCGGCATACGGATGCACTGTCGGCGCTGCTGGCCCAAGGGGCCTGGCTGTACGCGGGCACAGAGGGCGCCGACGGCGCCGAGGTGTGGCAGCGGTCGGCAGCCGGGGAGTGGTTTGAGACGGCCACCGGTGGCTTCGGCGATCCGGAGCAGGTGGCCATCACGGCCCTGGCGTCCCGCGGCGGGGACATTTACGCCGGTACCGAGCACCGGAGAGTGGCGGTGGATCCCAAGACGGGAGCCGTCACCGTGAAGACCGCCGGCGGCGAGATCTGGCGGTCCCAGGACGAGGGCAGCTCGTGGCAACGGGTTGTGGACGCCGGTTTCGGGGTGCCCAGCAACGCCGCCGTGGCCAGCCTGGCCTTCTTCCAGGGCCACCTGTACGCCGGGACCAAGAGCCTCACTCCCGTCACCGGCGACCAGAAGCCGGCCCAGCTGTATCGATCGGCGTCGGGGAGCGCCGGCAACTGGGAGCGTGATGCGATTGAGCCCCGCACACTCGCGCTCCCC
>CAZXNP010000271.1:0-3373 GCA_964642035.1 uncultured Anaerolineales bacterium
CTCCGGTCAGGCTCTCCCCGCCCCCGCCCACGCGATCCCGCCGGGGGTGGTGTGGCGCCTTGGCCTGCTGTGCCGCCGGGGTGCCGCCGCCCCCGGTGCCGGGCCCGCCAGCCGCCGGGGCGGGATAGCCTTGGCCGCGGTCTCCCGGGGCCTGGGTGGACGCCTGCGGCCTCTCCGGCGGGTGGGCGTCTGGAGTGGCCGTGGCGACGCAGCCGGCGGCCAGGGCCATGCACACCCCTCCGGAAAGGACGACTCGACGGCCGAGGCGGGGGGGCATGGCTACAAGCCTAGCACGACGACAACATCGGCCGCCGTCGCACGCCCCTATTGAACAGCGGTCTGGCTTGCCACCTCCAATGCCGGCGCGCCTCGCCCGGGCCAGGATGTCTTGAACAAGATCACCATGGCGCCAATGCCGAGGACAATGCCCACCAGGTCGACCAGCCCCCCTACCCCGGGGAGCTCCACCAGGAGGGCGTAGGCGAGGGTGCCGGCCAGAAGGGATACGGCCCACGCCGCGGTGCCCTCCGAGGCTGGGGATGGCACCAAACGCTGGCCCATCCACCGGGCCACCAACACCCGGGCGGCCCACGTCAGCAGGCCGAGGCCAAAGGCCAGCACCGCTCCCGTCAGCATCGACGCCCACAAGAGGGGCGGCACCAGGTTGCCCAGGGTCACGACGCCGAGGAGGATCATCGCCGCCAGAGTAGCGACAAACAGAAGAACGAGGGCCGATGGCACCAGTACCAAGGTGAGGCACCCCCAGCCAGCGCTTGGCAGGGGAGACGAGTTGAGGGTCGACGCCGTGGCTTCCGCCAGTCGCGGCGCCAGGCCGACGACCAAGGCCCCCACCAATGAGAGGGCCACGAAGCGCCGCAGAACCTTGAGGAGGTAGCCGGCCACGCCGGTGCGCCCGCCGGTGGTCTCTGCTTCCTCTACGGGAAGGACATGGGAGGCCGTGCCCCCCAGTTTGGCGCCAGGGGCGATGTCGGCGGTCTCTGGGTCGGCCATGGTGTAATCCAGGTTGCCGGCCACCCGGGCGCCGTCCGCCACGTGAATACCCGGCTTGACCGTCTTTGGCAGTGAGGGCTGTCCTGGAAACGGGAAGCTCGGCGCCTGACCACCGGACTCATCCACCTTCAAATCGGCGTCCCCGGCCACGTCCCCGGCCAGGTCCAGGCCAGCCCCGGCAAACCGGAGGTCGCCTCTGACCTTGCCATCGACGATGCCCTGGTAGCCGGCAGCAATCATGTCGTCCCCGATCGTCGACCGGGGGCCAGCACCGACACTGAATCCGGCGGCGATGAGCTCGCCACCGACGGTTGCGCCGTCGGCGACGTGGACCACGTAGCCCGCACCGCGGACATCGCCGTCAACGCGGCCCCTGACCACGACCTCGGCGCCGGCGGCCATCACGTCGCCGGTGACGTGGCCGGAATCGCCCACGACCACCGATGAGCCGGCGGCGATCAGATCGCCGTCCACGGTGCCGTCAATAGTGACCTCGCCCGCGAAGGCGTACAGATTGCCGTCGACAGTCTGGCCCTTGTCGAGGTTGAATGTCTCCTCAGACGCAAATGTGGCAGCCTTCACCGAGGCGGTAGCCAGAAGCAGCATCACCCCGGCTAGAACCACGGACCGACGCTGATAACGTATCGACATTGTGTTCTCCTCCTTGGTCCGGCAGGATAGCAGCGGACTGGCGGGCCGGAAGGATGCCCCTGTGGCCTACATGGCCCCCCCCCGGGCCTTGCCTTGCCTATGCCCCAGGGTGGTGTACGCGTCAGCCGGCGCTGAGTCGCACGCCGGGCGGCGGCGAAGCAGCGGCCGCGGCCGGAGGCCGAGGGCGCGGGGGGGCCGATTCGACAGCTATTCTTTGGAGCCATCCACAACATCACCCCCCCCCATCAGGAGGATCACGTTGCGCTGTATTCTGGGTGCCATCCGATCTCGAGGTTTTGAAACCGAGGGTGCCGGCGTCTGGGCGGCCGTGGCGTGGGCCGTCGTGGCGCTGTTGGCCTCAGGCTGCTCCTCCAGCGGCGCGGGTGACGCGTCGGCCACGGCGGCCGGGCAGGGGCATGCAACTCCCAGCGCCGCGGCCGCGCCTACGGTCGATGAGGGTGGAGGCGGATTGGCCACCGGCCCGGCCATCGACGACCTGAAGGGCCTAACGTACGTGCTACCGGACGGCCGGGAAGTGCCCCTGACAGCCGGCGTGTTCCAGGATAAGCCAGCCCCTGACTCGGCCACCTTCATCACCAATGTACAGCTCTTGGAGGACCTCGTGGCCGAGGGAGATCTCGACGGCAATGCCGTCCCCGACGCGGCGGTAGTGCTGGTGGACGCCCCCGGCGGCAGCGGCACCTTCGTCTACCTGGCCGCCGTGGTCATGGGGCCCGATGGACCCACCGTGGCCGACACGGTGCTCCTTGGCGACAGGGTGCAAGTCGACGCCATGGACATCGAGACGGGCGCCATCCACTTGTCAACCCTCTCCCATGGCGCTGACGATCCTATGTGCTGCCCCAGCCAGCGCCGCGTCTCGGTCTGGAGCCTGACGGGGGGCTCCCTCCTAGAAACCGTGGATGAACCCGCCGAGTAGACGCCGCCCCGGCCGCGGCCTTGCCTCTTCTGAGGCGCACCCCATCTATGCCATAGTTGAGGCCCAAGCCAAGCTCATGGGGGCACCTATGCCGACGATGACCACCAGGGACCCGGCCCCGGGCACGACGCGGGGGGATGGTGGTGTTGCCGTCGACCCGACCCACGACGGTGTTGCCGGCGACGGCGACGGCGGTCTCGTTGTCCTCCTCGAGGACCTGCTGGCGGCGTCCGGGCTGTACGTTGCCCTGGCGGCGGCGTGGACATCGACCCTCGGCAGCTTGTACTTCAGTGAAGTGCGGGGCTTCACGCCCTGCACCCTGTGCTGGTATCAACGGATCCTGATGTATCCCCTGGCGGTGATCCTCCTGGTGGCCATTGGGCGCCGCGATCGAGGCGCGCACCTCTACGTGCTGCCCTTATCGGTCCTGGGAATCTGGTTTTCCACGTATCACTACCTGATTCAGAAGACCAGCCTGTTCAGCCACGCCACGGCCTGCAGCGCCGGGGTCCCGTGCTCCGTCATGTACATCAATTGGCGGGGTTTTGTCACGATCCCGTTGCTGGCACTGGGTGGCTTTCTGATAGTCACCTTGGCCACCAGCGCTTCCCGCCGCGCCGCCGGATCAGCAGACGCCGGGGTACCCTGGGGCCCGGTGGCCATCACCCTGGGGGCGGTGGTCGCATTCTTCGCCGCAGTGTTGGCCCTGGACTGACCCTCCGCCGCCGTTCGCTGCTGGGTCCGTCAGCCTGCGCCGCCATGGCGGTCGCG
>CAZXNP010000272.1:0-3371 GCA_964642035.1 uncultured Anaerolineales bacterium
CCCCCACGAGTGGCGCGCACCGCCGCGGTGGCCACCCTGGCCTCCTTCCAGGGGCACCTGTACGCCGGGACCAAGAGCCTCACTCCCGTCACCGGCAACCAGAAGCCGGCCCAGCTGTATCGATCGGAGTCGGGGAGCGCCGGCACCTGGGAGCGTATTCCGATCGAGCTCTTCACCGTGGCCGGCTGGGACAAGAACCGCTCGATCTCGGCCCTGGCAGCCTACAGCAACACCCTACTGGCCGGTACCTGCGCCCAGGGCGGGCCACAGATGTGGGCCTCGGCGGACGGGGAGAAGTGGCGCCCCGCCGGGGAGCTGGAACCTGGGGCCGATCCACGCACCGCCAGCGCGCCCATTGGCAGCCCTACCACGGCGTGCGTCACGACCTTCCGAGAGTATGACGGCCAGCTGTACGCCGGTCTGGGCAACGAGCCCCGAGAAGCCGGCCGATTCTTTGGCAATGGCGGGGCGGAGGTTTGGCGCTGCACAGTCTGCAACGGCACCGACTGGGCGCCGGTGACTGCACCGGGCATGGGCGACTCGGCGACCCGCGGCCGGGTGGCCCTGGCCGCCTTCGAGGATCCTCCATTCAGCTTCCTCTACCTGGGAGTGGGCAACGACGACGGCGGGGTCCAGGTGTGGCGCAGCACCGACGGCCTCGACTGGGAGCCCCAGGTAGTGGACGGCTTTGGGGACGACAACAACGCCGACGTGGGCGGCGGAGGGGCCATGGCGGTGCACGGCGGCTTGCTGCACCTCGGCACCCGGAACCTCGCCCACGGCGGCGAGCTCTGGTCCACGGCGGGGGGGCGCCCGGGCACGATCCCAACCCCCCCTGGCCCTGCCCCCACCGCCACACCGCGGCCCCTGCCCGAGCCCCCGGTGGGCCGAGCCCGCTACGAGAAGACCGACGAATGGCCCTTAGGCGCCGTGGCCGCCTCGGACGTGATCGGCGCCCCGGTGGATCTGGCGGTTGCCGACGACGCCCGGGCATACATCCTCGACAGCGATCCGGTGCGGGTCCTGGTGCTCGAGCCTTCCGGGTCATGGTCCACCCCCTTCGGCGGCACCGGCAGCGGTCCGGACCGCCTCACCCGCACCGAGGACAATGGCACCACGGCGGCCCTCGCGGTGGACTCCGCCAGTGGCCGAGTCTACGTCTCCGACCTGGGTACAGAGCGGGTCCTCGTCTACGACCGGGAGGGCCGCTACCTGGAGTCGTGGCCAGAGATAGTGGCCGTCGACCTGGACGTGCGCCCGGACGGCAGCGTGTGGGTGGCGGACATTCTGGCCGGCGCAGTGCGTCGCCTAGACCCGGACGGTACCGAGATCGAGCGGATCGGGTCCTTTGGCCCCGACGACGACTTCGGACTACTGCGCCTCGCGCAAGTGGCCGAGGATACCGGCGGCCACCTCTGGATCGCCGACCTCGACGGGGGGCGCCTCAGGGTGTACGACCGCACCGGGGGCGCCTGGCGGGTGATTCGGAACCTCAACCTGACGACCCGGGCCCGGGCCGGCTGCCGCGCCACTCGGCTGCAAGCCCTGGGGGACGATCGGGTCCTGGCGGGGGTCTGCGTCATCGACCAGAGCCGCACCGTGGCGCGGGTTCCCTCGAGGCACTCCGGCAGCGACCTGTACGGCACTTACTTGCGAACCGCCAACCTCGACGCCGGGCTGTACTTCGCCTTGGCCACCTACGACGCCGATCGCCTGGACCGGACCAACGAGACCTTCCCGGCGGTGGCCCAATACTACGATGAGGGCTTCGACATCGTCACCGGCCAGTGGCGGGGCCAAGAGTTCGACGCCGGCACGGCAGCCGACGACGCCATTCTGAACCCCGTGCGCCTGAGCACGGCCCCCGATGGGTCCCTCTTCGTGAGCGACGACCTGGGCCTGCGCAAGTTCAGCCCCGAGGGGCGAGTTATGGACGTCCTGGGAATCCAGGCCTATCCCAGCACCAGCTCCAATCTCTTTCTGGATCCGCGCCTGGTCATGGGCACCGGGGAACCTGGCCGGGTCTTCGGCTTGGGCACCGCCTTCACCGGCCGGCGCCGAATGCCATCGCAGCTGGTGCTGTATGGCAACACCGTGCAGCGACGCTACTGCCGCGCCCGAGTGTGCAACGATAATCTGTACGTGCAGACGATTTGGGACACGGTGCTGGAGGCGGGCTTCCGGCGGGTACCGATCATCGAGTTCAACTACGCCGTCGCCCACGAGCCCACGCAGAACCAGCTGGTGCTTCTCCAGCTCTACCGCGACAACCCCGCTGGAGTTGAGTTCCCGGCGCGGCTGTTCCTGTTCCCCGCCAACGGGATGGGACGCAAGGCGGAGGTGCCCCTGGAGGGCACTGACCGGGAGGCCCTCTGGACCGACGTGGACGCCGGCCCGGACGGCCGGATCTACGTCCTGGACACCCTGCGCGACCTGGTGCAGGTCCTCAGCCCCGATGGCAACGACCTCGGCCGCGTCACTACTCCAAAGGACGCCTGGCGGGTGGCTGGCGGACCCAACGGCGAGATCTTCGTCCTCACCACCTACGGCCACGTGGTGCGCCTGGCCCCCGATGGCGCCGAGCTAAGCCGTTTCGTGGGCCTAGCCAACCACGTGGTGCCCTTCACCGCCCAGGTGGACCTTGCGGTGGACGCTGCCGGCCGGGTGTTTGTGGCCGACAACCTGTACCAGCAGGTCACCGTTTTCACCCCCGAGGGCGTCGAGGACGATGTCCTGGAGGGCGGCAAGTGCAGCCTGGCCGGGGACAAGTGGGTGGCCCCCGAGGACATTCTGCTGGGGGACACCGCCCAGCTGCTGCTGTCCCTCTTCGGCACCTGCGGCTACCAAGAGGAGCCGGCGGACATCGTCATGGCCATCAATGCCCGCCCCGGCGCCGACCGGGTCAACCTGAGGGTAGCCCGGCAGATCCTGGGCCTCGTAGACTTGGACCGCCACCGGGTGGGGGTGGTGTCCTTCGTGGTGAACTCCAACGTCGAGTCGGAGCTGACCCATGATCGCGACAAGCTGATCTATGCCCTGTTTGCCATCAATGCCGGCCGGCCCACGGGCTGCGGCGTGAACACCCAGGCGGCGCTGCGGGCCGCCCAGGACGTGTTCGCGAATGCCCCTGACCGGCGTCGGGTCCTCATCATCATCAACCCCCAGCGGGATCCGCCCCCACCCCGTTGCGGTTGGAGCATTGACACCATTGCCGCCGAAGCCCAAGAGCTGAAGGACGCGGGCACCCTCATCGTGGTGGTGAATGGGCCCACCAACCCGCCGACGGTGGCCGCCTCGAGCGAGGTGCTGGGCGTGGTGCAGGTGGGCCCCCGGGGCCAGGGGGGGGGGCGTCCGGCCGTGCGCCCGCCCAC
>CAZXNP010000273.1:0-3367 GCA_964642035.1 uncultured Anaerolineales bacterium
GGCGCACCACGGACCGCTGTGTGTGGCAGGCGGAGACTGACTGGGCAGGGGCGCCGGCGGTGGAGGAGCGGGGGGCGGGCTCCAGGGTGGGCCGAGGGCCGTGGGAGGCCATGGTGCCGGCCCTGAGGCGGCGCCTCGTGCGCCGGATCCTGGCCCAGCTTGGCGCCGATCTTCGCCGCGTCGGGCCCGCACACCTCGATGCGGTGGCTGCCCTCACCGTGAGCTGGCGCCCTGGCGCCGAGGCGCCTCTGCCCGGCGGATTCCGGGCCGTCCTGGGCTACTCGGCCATCGTCTTCGCTCCATCCTCGGACGGCATTCCGACGCCCCCAGGGCTCTCGGCGGAAGCCGTACCGCTACCAGTGCCGGGCCGCTTGGATCTGCCCAGTGGCTGGTGCATTGAGGCCGTGTCACGGCCCCGGACCCCCGCCGACCCACCGGGGGAACGGGAGGCATGGCGGGCGGTGATGGACGCCGCCGCCGTTGCCGAGGGCTTGGCGGTGCGGCGGCGGCGGCCCGGTGACAGGATGAGCCCCATCGGCATGGCCGGCGGGCACAAGAGCCTGCAGGATCTCTTCACCGACGAGCGGGTGCCACGTAATCGCCGCGACGGTTGGCCCGTAGTCGTCGCGGGCGAGGGCGTCGTGTGGGTGCCCGGCCTCAGGCTGGATGACGGCGTTAAGGTAGTGCGGGGGACGAAACGCGTGGTGGAGCTGGTGGCTCGGCCACCCGGGGGGAGTTCACTGTATTGATCAGGCGCCGGGCGCCCCCGGCCGCCGGTGGTCCCTGAGCCTGCGGCGCAGCTCCCACCGCGGCAACATGATCCGACGGCCGCAGGTGAGGCACACGAGACCTATGTCCGCTCCCAAGCGGGCGACCCGCCATGTGTAGCCGCCGCACGGGTGGGGCTTCTTGAGGCGCACTTCATCATCAAGGCGCAGGTCGTCGTCCACGACTCACCTCCCGCTGCCCGGGCAATCCCCCGAGGCGGCGGCGGCGCATATGCTATACTCGCCTCGCCTCCCAGACATCCCTGGAGCCCCCATGCTTCTCCTGAGCCTAGCTCGGAATCCGTTGGCCGCCCTGTCCCTGGTGGGGGTCTTGGTGGTGGGCTTGACGGTCCACGAGTACGCTCACGCCTGGACGGCTTTCCGTCTCGGCGATCCCACGGCGTCCCTCCAGGGCCGGCTCAGCCTCGACCCACGGCGGCACATCGACCCCCTCGGGGCCCTCGTGTTCTTGGTGGTGGGCTTCGGTTGGGCGAAGCCGGTCCCCATCGACGGGTATCGCCTGGGCCGAGAAGGCACCTTGTGGGTATCCCTGGCGGGGCCAGCATCGAATCTTGCCCTCGCCGTGGTGGCCCTGGCGCCCATGCGCCTCGTTGCCCCGGGCGGGTTGGCCGGCACCATTCTCACTATTTTTGGCTTCTACAATCTGATGCTCGCCGCCTTCAACCTGATCCCCGTCTCGCCCCTGGACGGTTGGAAGGTCATGCTGGGCCTTGTCCGGCCCGAGACGGCCTGGCGCCTGGCCCGCTACGAGGCCCAGGGCCCGATGATCCTGCTTCTCTTGATTTTCGCCTCGCGCCTCGGTCTACCCGATGTCCTCGGGGGCTACCTGTTCGGAGTGAGCGGCACGGCCTTTCGGCTGCTCACTGGCTTGCGCTTCGGCTGAGGGTCGGCAATCTCGCCGGGCTGTGCTGCCCTATAGGTTGCATCAGGTGGCGGAGGTCTTCAGGGCCCGGCACTGCCCACCGACGGAGGCGCGGGCCCGCCGGGTGCTCCCCGAGGAGTTGATGCCGTTGTTCCCCGCCATGCCCCCGGAGGACCGGCGCCATGGCCTTGCCGTGGTGGCCACCTTGGAGGCCGCCGGCTGGCGCGATCAGACGCTCCTCGCGGCCGCCTTGCTCCACGACGTGGGCAAGGCCGGAGGGGGGGTGGGGGTCGTCCATCGCACGGCCCGGGTGCTGCTGCGGGGCATGAGGCCGTTGTGGGGACGCCTGGCGGGCAGCCCCACGGGATGGCGGCGGCCCTTCTGGGTTGTGGCCCACCACCCGGAGCGAGGCGCCGTCTGGATCGAGGCCCGGGGAGGCTCCGGGCAAGTGGCGGATCTGGTGCGGTATCACGAAGCGAAGGCCCCGGCGGACTGGGGGCCGGACATGAAAGCGTGGCATTCGGCCCTTGCCGCGGCCGACCGGGGGCACTTGGGGACAGGGGCCGCCGCGAGATCGCATGGCGACATTCCCCCGAGGCGGGCAGCATCGGCCCCGGGGCCAGGTCCACGACAGGAGGCGGAGGGCCATGACTAGGAGTCAGGGCGTGATTGGCATCGTGGGCTTGGGGGACATGGGTCAGCTCATGGGCCTCGCTCTGCAGCGGGTCAAGGGCGACTACGAAGTCGTGGGCCACGACCCAGACGCCGATCTGGTGAAGGCGGCGCGCCGGGGGGAGGCCGTCGACCGCACCCACTGGAACCTCATTGCGGTCGCCGAGGAGTCGGACCTCCTCATCCTCACCGAGCCCCTGGAGGAGACCCTTGCGACCTTGGCGGCGGTGGCTCCGTATTTGAAGGATGGTTGCGTCGTCACGGACACCCTGCCGGCAAAGCAGGCCGTCATCGCCCAGGCCGACGAAGTGTTGCCGCCGCACGCGTCCTTTGTGGGTGGGCACCCGGTGCTGAGGCAAGCCTCCACCGCCCCTGAGGCCGGCGCCCTCATCGGTGTCCCGTACTGCCTCGTGCCGTCCCCCAGGGCCAGCGAGGCGGCCCTGGAGGTGGTGGCGGATTTCGTGGAAGCCGTGGGCGCAGAGCCCTTCTTTATCGACGCCGCCGAGCACGACACCCTCAACGTCGGCGTGGGTATCCTGCCGTACCTGGCATCGGCCGCCCTGCTGCGCCTCGTGGCCGCCAGCCCCTCGGTGCGGGACCTGCGGCGTCTGGCCGGGATGGGAATGCACCGCGCCGCCCAGGCCACCGATGAAGGCGGCACTTATCGGGAGGCGATCAGGTCGCGCCCCGAGTACCTGGCTCCATGGCTCGACGGACTGATTGCCCACCTCACCGATCTGAGGGCGGCGGTGGCCGCTGGCGATGCAGGTGCCATCGATGGCTTTTTCGAGGCCGTCGAGGCGGCCCGGGGGGCCTGGGCCGAGGCCGGCAAGGGAGAGGCCGTGGAGGCCCAGGCGGCCTTCGAGGAGCTGAAGAAAGGCAACCTGGTGATGGACACTTTGTTTGGGCGCCGGAGGCGCCGCAAGGGGTAGCGGCGGGGGGGGGGGGGGCCCGGATTGCCGGGGGGGCCCGCCCGCCCGCGCGCCGCGCGCGGGCGCGCGGGCCGCCGCGCGCTGTGTGGCGCGCGTCGCGGTGTGGCGGCAAC
>CAZXNP010000274.1:0-3366 GCA_964642035.1 uncultured Anaerolineales bacterium
CTGACGCCGCGACATCCCCGGCGCTCCCTCGCCCCGGTGGCGCCGCCGGTGCCGGCACCGACGGCCAAGCCAAGAGCGTCGTGGAGAAGGAGATCGCCGCCGCCAGGGCATTCCAGGCCCCCTGGCCCGTGGCGCCGGTGGATGGGGCCACCGTCACCGGCGAAGGGGCCGTGCTGCGGTGGTCTTCGGCTGGCGTGCTGCCGCCCGGGGTCCACTACGCCGTCGAGATCAGGGATGCCGACGACGACACGGCCCCGCCGCGCACCCTGTGGGTGATGTCTAACGCCACCGTCCTGCGCCTGCCAGGGGAGCTACGACCGCCCCGGGGCACGTCCCGGCGCCTGGCCTGGCGGGTGTCCGTTCGCCGGCGCCAAGGTGGCCTGATGGGGGATGCCGCGGGTGAGCCCGCCGGGCCCCCGTCCCCCGAGCGCCTTCTTGTGTGGTCCCCTTGACGGCGGTGGGGCGCGACCCCGCCCGCGACTGGGCTTCGGGCCCGCTGTTACCGGGCGCCGAGCCTCCGCCTCAGCCGCTGCCAGAAGCCGTCGTCGCCGTTGTCGCCGTCGGTGGTCGTCGCCGCCGGAGTGGCCGTCAGGCTGATGGGCACGATCACCCGATCGCCGGGCTGGGCCCAGTGGCGCTCGTCGCGGATCGCCCGCTCGATATAGGCGTCGGTGCCCGCTAGGGCCGTCTCGGTCTCGATAGCCGCCACCCGCTCGCGCTCACCGGCCACTTCCGTGGCCAAGGTAGCCTCCACCGCCTCCGCCCGGCGGTTGGCCATGACGAGCTGGGCGAGATTGACGGCATAGACGCCCGCAAGGGTCACCACCACAACGGCGGCGACGCGCCGGATGCCGCGATGTTGGGGGTCGCGCATCGTTGGCCTCCGTCTTCGTGCCGCGCCCTACTGGCTGCGGCCTTCGAGGAACACGGTCTCAGTCTCCACGTACCAATCGCGCAAAGTGTAGTACCGATCGGCCGGCGTCACGACAAGCTGCGGCGTCTGGACGCCCCCTACCTCACCGGCCGCCACGCCGTAGGTGTAGACGGGGTAGTACAGGGCAAGGGCCGGTTGCTCCCGGGCAAAGATGCGCTGGAAGTCGCGGTACAGGGCCACCCGCTCCCTTCGGTCAGTGGCCCGGCGCGCGTCCACCAGCAGCCTGTCGGTCTCGGCGTCGGACCAGCTGGCAAAATTCTGGCCATCATCGATTTGAGACGAGTGCCATAGGGGGAACGGGTCGGGGTCGTAGTCTGACAGCATCCAGTCGAACATCATCGCGTCGAAGGTGTGGTCCGTCAGCAGGCGCCGGGCGCTCAGCGGGTCCATGGCCCGGATCGTGACGTCCACGCCGATGGCGGCCCAGTGGTCGCGCACCCTGTCTGCCACCCCGAGGAGCACCCGATCGGAGGGCACACCGAGGCTGATGCTCAGGGATCGCCCCTCCCTGTCCCGTGTGCCGTTGCCGTCGCTGTCGACCCAACCGCTATCCTCCAGCATCTGACTAGCCGCCGCCGGATCGAAGCGGGGCGGCCGCAAGATGGGGTCGAAGGCCCACGAGCCCCGGGGTATTGGCCCGCTGGCCGGCACCCCGGGCCCGGCGGCCACGTCGAAGTCGGCGACCAAGGCCTGGCGATCGATAGCGATCGACAGGGCGCGGCGCAGGCCAGCATCGTGGTACAAGGGCTGGCGTAGATTGAGGTAGATCAGGGTGAGTCCGGAGCGGACGGAAGAGTGCAGCTCCGTGTCCGCCGACAGGCCAGGGATGGCCGCCCCCGGGATTCCGCCGGCTGCCTGGGAGGCTTGGCGGCCCAAGATCTCCACGGCCTCGTCAGCGCCGGCGGCGAACTCGAGAATCAAGCTGTCCACGAAGGGGCGCCGGGCGGTGTTCTCCCAATAGCCGTCGAAACGCTCCAACCGCGCCGCCGTGTCCGTCAGCCCCCCGGGGGCGGCCAAGCGATACGGACCGGCGCCAACGGGCTCGATGGTCGAGAACCGGTGGCTGGCCAAGTTGGTTGGGGGCACGTCGGCCAGGAGATGAACCGGCAGCAGACCGAGGGTCGTCGCCCCCAGGAAGGGCGCGTAGGCCTCGTCAAGGTGGAAGGTCACCGTCTGGGAGTCCAGCTTCTCGACCCGGGCCTTGGACCACGGCAGGGCTATCCGCGACAGGGACCCTCGGAGGCGAGGATCGGCGGCCAAACGGGCCGTGAAGACCACATCGTCCGCCGTCACCGGGGCACCGTCATGCCAGGTGAGGTTATCTCGAAGGAAAAACCGATACTCGCGCCCGTCATCCGTGATTTCCCAGTGACTTGCCAGGTCGCTCTCCACCCCGCCATCACCCCCTGGCCGAGTGAGGCCAGCGAAGACGAGGCGGGTGATGGCACCCTCGACGTCCTTCGACTCGAAGATGGGGTTGAGAATCGCCGGCTTGCCCACCACTGCCTCCACAAGCTGGCCGCCTCGAGCCGGGCGAGCCACGAAGGCTCGCCGGGCGAAGAAGGAGAGCAGGAGGGCCACGCTGAGGGCCCCGATTCCGGCCAGGGCCACCTGCCAGCGAAGTTGTCGCGCCAGAGGCGGGCCCCTGTGAAGGGGTGATGCCGGCCCCCTAGCTCCCATGGACGCCCGCCCGCCCATGGCCCGGGCGCGGGAAGCCGGTCACCTCGGGGCTATCCGAGGATGACGGACAGGAGCGAGACCAACAAGAAAATGGCGGAGAACACAATGGTCATGTTGAAGAGGGTTTGCTCCATGCCCCGCCTGGTCTTGTACACGCCGCCGTCGCCCCCGAACACGCTGCCGAGGCCGGTGCCCTTGGTCTGCAACAGCACCAGGACGATCAGCACGAGGGAGACGAGGATGAGGGATACCTGGAAATAGGTGATCATGGCTAGGCCCTTGGAGTGGATTACAGCGTCGATTCTACCGGTCCGCCGGCCCGCGCTCCAAACCCGACGCCTAGAAGCGCGGCCGAAAAGCCCCGTCGGCATTCGGCCGGGGCTGCATCGGCCCTGGGGGGTGGCGTCCTCAAGGCCCATCGGGCCCTGGCGACCCGAACAGGTGGGCCGGGGCGCCGGCCGGCACCAGGAGCCTCAGGGCTCCCGGGCGCAGGGAGATGGTGACTGGGGTCGTGGCGAAGGGCTCGCCGTCGATCTGGACGGGCAGGGGCTCTCGGGTGACGATGCGCATGCGCTCTACCTGGCGGCTCATGCGGCCCTCTTCCCGGCGCCCGGCTAGCACGGCCCCCACGTGGGCCACGGCCGAGCGCGGCCCCTCCCCGAAGAAGATCTCAGCGTCGAGGCGATCGTCGTCGCTCATGGCGTCGGGGGTCAGCTCTACGGCGGCGACATAGATGCGGATACTCTCTCTTG
>CAZXNP010000275.1:0-3338 GCA_964642035.1 uncultured Anaerolineales bacterium
TGGTTAAGCGGGTGCAAAGCGCCCGCTTAACGGAAAAAGTAACCGGCGTGAAATTGAGAAAATTTAACATTGAATAGCCTAAAAACATTTTTACAAGATCAGAATCTTCGAAATCACGCTTCATCATTTCACGTCTGGTTGACTGATTGTTAGGCATCATTTGGGGGGGGATTTTAATTTGAAAAGCTTATCTTGGTCTTCAAATGACTGCATATCAATTTCTTCTGGAATTATCAAACCCGGAGCTACGATTACATCCCAACTCTCCTTGATATATTTCTTATAGTCTGTTTCCTTATTTTGCACTTCGATTAAATCCCTATGGCTCGTTGCGAAAATTAGACAATCATAAAAGGCTTTTCGTGATTTCGGGAGCATATATAGACAATTTTGCTTCCACCACTTTTGAGCTTGAATCACAACATCGAATATTTTATCTCTGTTATGGATGTTACTCCGAATATCCCACCAGATATGGAATGCTTGTTGGTGTGCAACAATATTTTTTTTGAGATTTGCAAGAAGAAGTTGTTGTTTAAACGATTGCTTCGAAAGTAACCGATTACCAAAGAAAGTGAGAATTGAACCAATAATTATTCCAATGAGCATAATCAATGGTTGAGGAATATCGATGTCAGAGAAAATAAGTAATAGCATTATCCCCCCCCCAGCTCCAAGGAGAAAGGACGCTAAATTGTAGATTTGTTCTTTGTTGCTTTTCTGCATATGTTTTCCTTATGTATGCCTAAAGAAATAACCGTCGTGGAAATTTTCACAACAAGTATTTCCTTTTTCCAAATTTACTTTTATAAAACCACTAACCATTGAAATCATGCATCAAGAATTTCACATCGGATTAATTGCTTGTTAGACCGATGAACTTATTAGAATAATTATTATTTTAAAACTCATCAATTATGTAATCTAAAAAGGAGTATCTATATGCTGAAATAATCTCCTGTTTTACATAAAAATCACGATCCAATAAATAATTATTTTCTATTTTTTTATAAATATCAGGATTGTCGTTTTTTAATTCCTCATAGATTTTATCAAACTTCCAATCAAAACTGGAACTGTAACCTCCCTTAAATAAATGTTCCGGAGGATGTTTAAATTCATTTTTAAGTATTTTACTCCAACTATAATAATCTGTACTCCAATTGAGATTCCGTTCTTTAATAAACCTATCTAAAAATTCAAAAATAAATAACTTATTTGGTGGATGATTAATACTGCTTTTTTCGCAAGGATTGATAATATCACATAAAAAATAAGTGTATGATGTATTGGAACGTAATTCCATGCCCCAATAATCCGATAATAAATGGCTTTTTAAAGAGACAACCAATGAATCATTTTCAATACTGTAAATGCTTGTTTTAATTATAATATTGTTAGTACTCCAATCACTATTATTTTTCAAAGTAACTTCAAATTTTCCTATCTTTTCTCTATCAATAAACAGATTTTTACTTTCACTATCAATTATTGCAATTTTTTCTGGAGGTATTTCTAAACTACTGATGATAAATCCGATGGCTACTATTACTATTGATAAAATGATTATTACTATAAAAAGTCTAATTATCCAAGGGAATATTATCTTTATTCTTTTCTTCATTCGAATTAATATTTTATCTTCTGGAGCAAATAAATGTAACTCCATATAGAATACTATAAATAAATAGAATATCCAGACTATCCAAGTTTCAGGAAAATCATTCCAATTATATCCTAAAATTGCCAAGATGATTACCAAAAGTATTAAAGGAACAACAATACCATAAATTATTTTTGCGGGTTTACTTTTCATATTTCTATTTCCTATTAATTATGTCAAACACCTTTGCTGTATTGTTCCAAAAAGTATAGTGAGGAAGGAATGTCGGTTTTGTTACTTGAGCGATTTTAGTTTTTCTTCTTTTTGATCCATGAAAAAACGCCAACGATCAACGCTAAAAACACCCCCGTAATGGCACCAACGATTCCCTCTCCAAGTACTTTGTTCCAATCAATACTACTTACTACTGGCGGTAAACTATTTGTCCATCTTGGGTTATATACAAGCTCAATACTTGGCACGACTGAAACTGTAATAGCTCTAAAGATGGGTTCATAAGTGGAATAATCGTCCTTTAACGAATATCCACTAACTTGGAAAAAACCTTTTTCCGAGGGGATCATTCCAGCTAAACCTGAAATGTGTCCTACATCAACAACATTAGATTCAATACGTAGCCAGATTATCTTTGCTTCATTATCATAGTACATCTTTCCGACTTTAATATCCGACATAATTGAGCTTAAATTATTATTCTTTTCATCAAAGCTTTCCTGTAAAGAATACTTTTCCAGTTTTTCTATCTGACTTTCGGGGATTCTGCCCATCTTATTTACTTGAATGAGAATATATGGATATTCAAACCATTTGTCTGTGCTACCTAATTGAAAGCCATAATCGTAGTGTTGTATGGGAGCATTCGGCGCCAAATTACTTATTTCTTCTTCATATGTGTCTATCACATCTCTGGGTATCTCTACCCATTCATCAGGAAGAGATATCGAAAAGTCCGTCATCTGGTGCAAATCAATCGCTTGTATCGGATCCGATAAGCTTACAAATACGACTAATACAATTATATAGCGTATTATAGAAATCATCTTTATTTCTCCTTTTACACCCAACGGCGGAGCTCAACTGCGCGAAACTTAATCCCACAGGCCATTGCCTTCTCCAAATTAACTCTTTTAAAATTAAAATTCACAAAATCCACGGTTTAACTATTTCGCGTCAGGTTCATTGATTGTTAGACATTTTCTACTCTCTAATCTTCCTTTTTGCCCACCATAAATCTTATTGAACCGTCTTCATCTTGAACAATTGCTGCATTCCCTTTTCCGATAATCTGCGCATTACCAGATGCCTCAATCCTTGTCCGCTCAGTCAAACTTGTACTATTATTACCGAAAATAAAACTCCCTTGGTTTCCCGAAGCCATTGTAATTTGATTTGGCGCAAATATATTTGATCCTGTCACTACAAGCAATCCATTCTCCACGAATAAATCAATGACAGTACTAGCCTTAATGTTCGAACCATTAATTTCAAGAAAGTTCTGTAATTCACTTTGAAAATTTTCAATCGATGGAGAAGCATGTTTATTCGCAAACGATTTTAAAAAATCATAAAGTGAGGATGAGGAAATGCTAACTCCGATTGAGGTAAGAATTTCAACAAATGCTGCAATATCCATATTCTCTCCTTTTTATTATTTGAAAATGTCTAACCAGCGTGAACTGAGCAGAAGGTTCTGTGCGAAAAGTCGCAGACTTTG
>CAZXNP010000276.1:0-3327 GCA_964642035.1 uncultured Anaerolineales bacterium
CGGAGATCGCCCACAGCGCCACAAAGAACAAGGGGCCCCCCCGGGCCTCGGAGGCGCTTGGAGCCCGCCCGGACGCCAGCGTCCTCTGCCGCCGACGCGGCGTGCACCTTCTGCACCAACACCCCCTCGGCGACGGGGAGATCGAATCGCCTGGCCAACTGGGGGGTGATGTCGAGGCCGGCTATGCCCAGAAAGGGCCGCACAACTCTGCCGTGGAGCCGCAGGGACGGGAGCACTGCCTTCACCGTGTCAATCGGTACCGCGAAGCCAATACCCTCGAACCCCCGGCTTGTCGAGAAGATGGCGGTGGTGACACCAATGACTTCGCCTTGGGCGTTCAGCAGGGGGCCGCCGGAGTTACCGGGGTTGACGGCGGCATCGGTCTGGAGAACGCCGTCGATCTCGGTGCCGTACTCATCACCGCTCTTGAGCATGCGGCCCCGAGCGCTGATGTAGCCGGCGCTTAGGCTCTGGGTCAGGCCGAAGGGGCTGCCGATCACCACAGCCATTTGCCCCACCTCCACGGTGCCCGATGATCCCAGCACGAGGGGTGGCGGCACTCGCGGCGCGTCCACCATCAGCAGGGCCACGTCGGTCGTCGGGTCGCGACCCACTACCCGAGCCGGCCGCTCCGATCCATCATTCAGCGCCACGCGCGCCGCGGTGGCACCTTCAACGACGTGATTGTTGGTCAGCACCTCGCCCTCCGCGTCGAGGAAGAAGCCTGAGCCACTCGCGGCGCCGCCAGGCCGGGTCACGAGGATGCGAACAACCGATGGCGCCGCAGCCGCGTAGAGCCGGGCCAGCTCCTCTGGACCCATGGCGTCTTGGACTCCCGGCAGCCCCGTCGACGACTGGACCCCTGCCGGGGGCTGGGAGCCGCCTCGCCGGAGGGCCGGGACCCGGGCGACAATGGCAAGTGTGGTGACCGCGGACAGCACCGACGACACGATGGCTACTGATATCCAGGTGCGGCGTGGGTAGGAGCTTGACGTGTCGTGCATTCGTCACCTGACGGCATTGGCGCGGAGTTGCCCTTCAGACAGTCTTAGCCGCGTCAGCCTTACTACTGGTGGCCGTAGGGCCGAGGCGTTGGCCACGCCTGGCGCTTCGCCCACGGCGGTGATACGGTAAATCCATGGCGGATCTCCTGCACCGGTTCTTTGCCGCCAACAACGTCATCGTTCTCTCCCTGGCCGGCCAGGTCTTCTTCGTGGTCGGCCTCGTGGTCGCCACCCAGCGGGGTCAGCACAGCCGTCTCCCGCTGGCGCGCAACCTCAAGTGGCTGGCGGCCTTCGGCTTCACAAAGGCCTTTCACCAGTGGGGCGACGTGTTCATCCCCCTGCAGAGCCAGTACCTCCCGCCGCCGCTGGTGGCTTTACTCCTCGAGGCTCAGGCCCTTCTCCTGGCCGCATCTTTTGCCTGCCTCTTTCAGTTCGGCCTCAAGACCTGGAACCCTACCGGCCGCATCGCCCGGGCCCGCCACCTGGCCGCCGTGTCCCTGGGGGTCTGGATCGCATGGGCCCTTGGGCCAGCAATGGCTAGCACAAGCGACATCCACGAGTGGCACCGCCTTGCCACAGTGGCGGCCCGGTACAGCCTCGGCTTCCCGGGGGCCATGGTGGCGGCCTTCGGCCTTCGCCGCGAGGCGTCTCAGCTGACGGCGCCGCTCCAATTACCTCGGATATGGCGGATGCTCCGGGTGGCGGGCATTGCTCTCGCGGGCTATGCCGTGGCGGGGGGCTTGGTGGTGCCCGCGGCTGGGTTCTTCCCGGCCGATCGCATGAACGAGGAGCTGGTATTGCGGGCCACTCTGGTGCCGATCTCGGTGTACCGCAGCGTCTTCGGCCTCGGCCTGGCCGTTGCGACGGTCAGAGCCTTGACTGTGTTCGACGCGGAGCTAGACAGCATCCTGGCGCGGATGGCCAGGGACCAGGCGCAGCTCAGGGAACGAGAGCGCATCGGCCGGGAACTCCACGATGGCACCCTGCAGAATATCTACGCCGCCGGGCTTCTGCTCCAGGTGCTTCAGGACTCCACGCCAGGGGAGGCGGCGGCCGCGCACTTCTCGACGACAGTTGGCCTCTTGGACCGTGCCGCCGGCGACATCCGGGCGTACATCGGCACCCTGGCGCCGAGCTCCGGGACCGCGGGCCTGGCCGAGGGTCTCCGGGGCCTTGCGGCAGAGGGCTACCTCCGGTCCATGGTGGCCGTGGACCTGGATCTGGACCTCGCGACGGACCGCCACCTCCCGCCGGACCAGGTGGCCCATGCCCTGGCGGTGATGAGAGAAGCCGTCAACAACGTCGTCCGCCACGCCGACGCTCGGCACGTGAGGCTGCGGGCCCGGGGCACCGGCGATGGCGTCGTGCTCGAGGTGGAGGACGACGGCCGGGGCATCCCCCGTGGCGCCACACCAGGCACCGGGCTCCGCAACATGCGCGACCGCGCCCGGCTCCTCGACGGCCGGTTGGACATCGCCGGCCGAGCCGGCGGCGGCACCGTAGTGACCCTCATCGTCCCCTGGCCCAAGGAACAGTAGGCGAGATGCGTATCATGATCGTTGACGATCACGAGGTCGTGCGCCTGGGCCTAAGGGCGCTCTTGGCCAGCGAGGCCGACCTGGAGGTGGTGGCGGAGGCCGACAGCGCCGCCGAGGCCGTGCAGCTTGCAAATCAACACCGTCCCGACCTTGTCCTCATGGACGTGCGCTTGCCCGACGCGAGCGGCATCGACGCCTGCCGCGACGTGCGGAACCGGTGGCCGGAGATCCAGGTGCTGATCCTCACGTCCTTTGCCGACGAAGAGCTGGTCGAAGCGGCGGTCCGGGCCGGCGCTGCCGGCTACGTCTTGAAGCAGCTGGAGACTGGGGAGCTTCTCCGGGCGGTGCGAGCCGTCGCCGACGGGGACGCGGTCCTCGACCCGAAGGTCACCCGGGCCGTGCTGGCCACATTGCGCCGCGCCGACGCCGAGGCCGCGGCCGCGGCTTTTCCCGGCCTGTCGAGCCGAGAGTTGGAGGTGCTGGCCCACCTTGCCACGGGCAAGACCAATGCCCAGATCGCCGACGCCATGTTCCTGAGCCGAAAGACAGTTCGGAACTACGTCAGCGCTATCCTCGCCAAGCTCGGCCTCACCAACCGAGTCGAGGCGGCAGCCTACGCCGTGCGCCACGACATCGAGGGCCGCCTCGGGGATCGCCTGGGAGACAGCTAGTAAGGAAACCGTAGGAGCCGGGCTCCTTGGAGTCCGGCCGAAAAGCCCCTTTGGCATTTGGCCCGCGCTGCATCGGCCCTGGACGGCGTCGCTGCGGCGAGCACCCGAATTTTC
>CAZXNP010000277.1:0-3326 GCA_964642035.1 uncultured Anaerolineales bacterium
ACCCACACGATCTCCCACCCCCAGTACCGTTTGGTCAAGTTGATGTTGCGCTCGATGAAGGCGTAGCTCGCCCTGAGCTCGCCGGCGATGGTCGTCATGGCGGGTTCACTCCTCTGCCTTCAGCTTCCGGCCCGTGAGCTCGAGAAAGACATCCTCGAGGGTCACGGCCACGCCGTTCGCGCTAACCTGTTTCTTCAAGCCGGCCGGCGTGTCCAGGGCGACGATGCCGCCGCGGTCGATGATGGCGATGCGGTCGCACAGGGCCTCCGCCTCGGCCATGTCGTGGGTTGTGAGGAGAATCGTGGCGTCGTGCTCGTCCCGAATCCGCCTAACGAAGGCCTGGACGTCGCGCTTGGAGCGCGGGTCGAGACCTGTCGTCGGCTCGTCCAGGAGCAGGAGGACCGGCGACGTCAGGAACGCCCGGGCAATCGCTACCTTCTGCTGCATCCCCCGGGACATGTTCTCCATCGGTTGCCAGATCGGCTCCTTCTCCAGGCCGAGCTCGTCCAGGATTCTCATCGCCTGGGTGCGGGCCCCGGCCACCGGCACGCCGTAGAGCCGGGCCGCGTACACCAGGTTCTCCATAGCCGACAGCTTCTTGAAGAAGGCGGCGTCGACGGAAACGCGGTTGATCAGGCGCTTCACGGCCGTGTCTTCCGTCTCGACGTCGAGGCCGAACACCTTTATGGCACCGGCATCGGGCAGGAGCAGCGTGGAGATGAGCCTGACCAGGGTGCTCTTGCCGGTGCCGTTTGGCCCCAACACGCCGAAGATCTCGCCCTTGTTCACGGTGAAGCTGACGGCGTCGACGGCCACGACCGTCTTGCCTTGGCCCTTCGAGCCGTCGGCACTCCGGCGCCTCCGGAGCCGGCGAAGCGGCCCCGGCGACGTGCGGAAGACCTTGGTCACAGCCCGGACCTCGAGGGCGGGCACTGGCACGTCGCTTGGCGGCCGCGGATCACCGGCGGTGGGCAGCTCGTGCTGTGCAATTGCCGTATCTAGGTCGGTCATGGCCCTCTCCCTGTCGTGTGGAACGCTGCCTCAGCCGCTTCCGGCGCGGGCGAGACAAGAAAAAACGCGCCGGGCTCAACCAGGCCCACGGCGCGTGAAGGAAGTTCCACGAAAAAAGCCGCGGGCTTCAATCCGGATGGCCCACGGCTGCTCAGTGTTGACTAGAGGTCAGCAGATAGGCGCACTCCGGCCCCGAAGATCCACCAGTCCATCGGCGAATCGCATCCGGGTTATGGGAATCACGAAAATCAGGAACATCGAGTGCACCTCTCGTAGTTTGCCGGCGGGCAACTGGTGGCCGCCGACCGCTGGCGAGTATACGCGATGTGGCATGGCGTTGTCAACCGCTTTGCCCTCAGCCGGCTTCCGAGGCGATCAACGCCGTCACACGATCCCGCAGCGTGGCCCGATTCGGGTACATTCCCCGATGGGAGTCCACAACGTTGCCCTTGGTGTTGATCATGTACGTCGATGGCAGGCCGTACACCGAGTATTCAAGCTGGGGCGAGTAGGGATCGTCTGGCAGCAGGACCGGGAAAGACAGTCCGGTGCGCTCGACGAAGCTCGTAACCGTGGCCACCACCTGGCTGGCCGGCACCCTCTCCCCGGCATCCACGGCCACGATCACGAAGCCCTCGTCCTTGAACTCCTGGTAGATCTCTTCCATCCAGGGCATCTCGATGCGGCACGGCGGGCACCAAGTAGCCCAGAAGTTCAGCATCACGGGGCGGCCTATGAAGTCCGCCACGGCCCCCCGATTGCCGTCCATCATGGTCCCCTCGATGTCGATGTACGCCTGACCCAGCATTGGGGAATCCGGTCTCAAGTCCAGGACCTGGCCGGGGGCGATCTCGCTGCCGGACCGGGCCCGGACTGCCGGCGAGTTGGCGCCGCCGACGGAGACCACCACCGGGCCCTGGGCACTGGCCTGGGGGGCTGCGCCTGCGTTGGCCACGAGTCGACTTCGGGACAGCCACACGCCGGCGGCAAAGGCCACAACGCCGAGGGCAGCGATGGCGACGTGGTGCGGCCGAAGGGTGATGGTCACCGGTCCGCCGCTGGCGCTGGATTCGCCCGGGGCGACGAGCTCCGGGTCGTTGATGTCGTTGGGGTCCATGGGTGGGTGTCCTGTGGTCTTGATGTGGTTTGTCTGGGGCCTCGCTCGGCGCCTGGCGCCGCGAACCGCTGGCCCGGGCCGCCGAAAGGGGCCAAGGACCCGGGGTGCCGGCCGATCAAGGATACAGTTCGGAGGGCGAGGGCAAAGCTGGCGCCGGCAGCCGGGGCTCGAGGCGGAAGCCGGACTCCTAGTCGGCGGTAACGGCCAACAGAGCCATGACCCGGTCTCGCAGCGTGGCCCGGTTCGGGAACATCCCGCGATGGGCGTCCACGATCACGCCCTTGTTGTTGATCAGAAACGACGTGGGTATGCCCAGGATGTTGTAGTCGAGCTGGGCGCCGTAGGGATCGTCCGGCAAGAACATGGGAAATGTCAAACCCGTCTGGATGACGTAGTTCTGAACCGTCGGCACCACCTGGTCCGGAGGCACTCGCTCTCCGGCATCCACCGCCAGGATGACGAAGCCCTCGTCCTTGAACTCCCGGTATGACTCCTCGAGCCACGGCATTTCGATGCGGCACGGCGGGCACCACGTGGCCCAGAAGTTGATCAGAAGGGGCTGCCCCACGAAGTCACTGAGCTTGGCCCGGGTGCCATCGAGCATCGCCCCTTCGATCTCGATGATCGGCTTGCCCAGCAGCGGCGAGTCCGGTTTCAGGGGAATGATCTGCCCGGGGGCTATCTCGGCCAACTTCCGGGGCTGGGCCGCTGGGGCGCCTGGCTGGCCCGGCACGACGCTGCCACTCTGCACCACCACGGGCGCCGCCGGCGCGGCCGCATCGGCCTGGGCCGCGGGGCGGCTCTTCGACAGCCAGAGCCCACCGCCGAATGCCGCTACGGCCAAGAGGCCCACCGTGGCATGAACGGGACGGATGTTGATGGTTGTGGGGCCAAGATCCCCCGCCTCGTCGGCAACGACCGGCGCCCCGCCTGCTTGCTCGTCCATGCTGCGCCTTCCTGTTAGGCGTGTGAGTCGTCCCGCCGAACTCGGTGCCCCTTGCGGCGGCTGCTCCCGCAGCCGTCGGAGGCCCGCCGAAGGGCGAGGATCGTCACGGATATTCACCACCGGCCGGGGGCGGAAAGGGCGGGTCGAGTCGACGGCGGGCCGTCTGGTCCGGCCGTGGGGCCGACCGCAGTGCCGGGTATCTTACAGCGTGTGAGACATAGGCGCGAGCGGCGCACCCGGGAGCAAGTGGCA
>CAZXNP010000278.1:0-3295 GCA_964642035.1 uncultured Anaerolineales bacterium
GCACCTGCACAGCAGCCCGCCGCGACCCCGCGCCACTCCGACGACTCGATGAGGTTCGTGAAGAGGTCCCACACGAGCTCCTGGTCGAAGGAGACCCCGTCCTCCGTGGGCCCGTGCTCGGGGGAGAAGCCGTTGGGCGAGACGAGCGTGCCGTCCGAAAGCTGCTTCAAATCACCGATCCAGAACTCGCACAACTCCTTCATAATCGGGTAGGCTCGTTGCCGTAAGTACTGCTTGTCGCGTGTGAAAGCATAATGATCCCACAGGTTCTGAGCGACCCAGGCGGCATCGCCTTTGGACCACTTCCATGTCGAACCGCCGAAAATGCCGTTTTCGGCGTGAGTGATCCAACCGTGCGTGTGGAACGTCTTTCGCGTCTCGTCGCGTCGGACGCCTCGAATCGATGTGACCCATTCGGCCAGCGGCTGAAAACATTCCGGCAGATTGGCGGCATCGACAAACCAGTAGTTCATTTCGACGTTCACGTCCGTGTGATAGTCGCAGCGCCATGGTGGCCGGTTACTGACGTTCCAAAGCCCTTGCAGATTCGCCGGCAAATCGCCCGGCCGCGAACTGCTGATCATTAGATAGCGAGCATACTGAAAAACCAGCTCTTCGAGATCCGGATCCGAACCGCCGTTCCTGTAGGCCTCAAGGCGTTTGTCCGTCGTCCGTGTAAGCGTTGCCACTGGCGTCCGACCCAGATCCAGCTCGAGACGGCGGAACAGATTCTGGTAGTCCTGCACGTGCTCGGCCAGCAACTCGTCGAACGCTCGCTTCGACGCGGCTGCCAGTTGTGCGGTGATGCGTTCGTGAGGATGCTGACCCTTCCATCCCTTTTCTCGTTGGTTGACATAATCGGTTCCGGCTGCGAACAGGAGCGTCAGGCTGTCGCAACCTTTGAACACGAGGCTGTCATCGGACGCTTGCAGTGAGCCGCCTTCGTTCAGGACCAAAAGCTGCGATTCATAGTCGAGCGCCAGATCATAAGGCTCGGCGCGTCCCCGGGTGCTGCCGCCCGAATAGATAGAGCCAGCCAGCGATCCTGTCACGGTGATCCGTCCGTTTTCCACGGCTACACTGCCTTTGTGCGTGTCGACGAGTGTAATCTTTCCGGAATACGCTTGCCTTCGATCTGCCGTGAAACGCAGGACGAGTACCCGAGCGGGGTGACTGGCAAAATAGGTCCGGTGATAAGTCGTTCCACTGCTGCTATAGCGGATCGAGTGAATGGCCGAGTCAATATCCAGCCGCCGTTCGTACGTGCCGGCATCGGCCTTTCGGCTCGGATCGAATTCGATCAGCAAATCACCGAGTGCCTGATACGCTCCCGTATCTTCCTCGTCACCGATCCACAAGCTGTCCTCGTTGAGTTGAACTTTTTCCTTGTCGACGCCGCCGAAGATCATGCCGCCCAATCGACCGTTCCCAATCGGCAACGCTTCCCGCTGCCAATCAGTGGCCGGCTGGCCATACCGCAGCACGAGCGGCGTACGTTCCGCTCCCGCCACAGAGGCTGGCGGCAAGCCCAACGCGACCAACAACCACGCAGTCAACCAGACCGAACTCAACGATGTCGTTCCCACTTTCGTCCGTAAGCATGTCATCATTCATTTGCCTCCTGGTGTGATCTTCTTCTGAAAAACAAGCGATTGACAGCACGGAGCCAATCCCCTTTCCAGCTACCGCTTACAGTTTTAGGTAACCGTTCACAGGACACACGCAGTTTCTGCAGAGATTCAAGGGGTCAGGCACATTTTTCGGCGGCGACGTCGAGCACAGAACACGCGAATTCACGCCGAAAAATGAGCCAGACCCCGACCTGTGAACGCTTACAGTTTTAGTACATTATTGTGGGTCCCGTCTGTCGGACGGGACCTCTGGCGCTATCACGACGCGGCCTTTAGCCGCAACCGAATTTCTACGAGTCGAACGAGTGCGATCAGTCCGCTCGGCAGCAGAACTCACCTGGCCGATTCCGGTATCAACGCCGGTGGATGGTACGACCGGATTCTGGACACTTTCCATTCGCCCCGTTTGTTTGTCAAGTCGTTGCAGAACGACGTCACCTTTCCCCGCTGTTGTTGGATGACTGCCATGGAGGCGGTACGTTCTCAGTAGCAGAGCCGGGAGATCCTTTCGTTGATCCAGAGGAAAGGCGACGTTCGGCAACGAAGTCTTCCAAAGTAGTTGTCCGTCGTGACGGTCCATTGCGTAGAGAGAGCCATTGATCAACGGAGTACGATATTCCTGTCGCAGTTGGTTCATTCGCAGCAGGTTCAAGTCTGAGATTTGCCCTGAGATCGCCAGGAAGGCATGTTTTTCGTCCAATACGCAGTAGACGCCATTGAGCGGTTGAGGGATATCGACCGAATGTGCTGCGCGCGTCGCTCCTGTCCTTCGCACAAGAATGTGCAGCGTGTGCTGCTGCGGTTCGAGCAGGCCCATTGATTTCGAGTCGATCGCGAACGGGATGGCGGCGTTCGAGAAACTCCGCTGCCACACTGTCTCTCCGGTGATGACGTCGAGTTCTTGAATCGTGCAACGATCTTGGGACCGATTTCCCGCTGGGATCGCAATCGTCCATTGTGTCCCCTTCCGAAAGATCGCGTTTCGCGGCAGCCACTGGAGGTGCCGGTGTCCCATCGTCTGTCCGTCGGAAGCGCGCAAAACCTCGATATCTGGTGAATCCGGGTGATAGAGAAGGATTCGCTGAGCCGCACCTGTTGCACGCGTTCCGGGCGGCAGGCCCGATCGCTGCCACATTCGGTTTCCAGTCGCTGACGAGATCGCGATCAGTCGGCTTTTGTCGCGATAGCACAAATAGTCGCGTGTGACTGGGTCAACGATACCAATCTCCTGACCGAACCGGTCGCGAAAAACAGGATGGGGAACAGCGAGTCCCAACCGGGGTGGTTCGATGGTTCGCTCGGCAAAGGTGTTTCCGGAGTCAATCTTCACGTGCCACAGCAATCGTGGCCGCGTTCCGCCAGCCGCATCGTATGGGCGGATACCAAACAATTCCGTCCCAACTTGCAGCACAAGCTGCTGCTGGATTCCCCATCCACGCCACAGTGAATCGAGCGGCCGAAACGTCGAGTCGGAATCCGGCAGCGGCAATCTCCGGGCATCAGACGGCTCGTTGCCCGGAAACTGAACGGCTCGTCCGCCACGCTCGACCAGCACACTCAGCCGATCGAACAGCTCGCCCGGCGCCGCATCCACTGACACGACGCAGGATTGTCTCCGCCGGTCATTCAGCAAGAGTTTTTCGGTCGATGCCGCTGTGTGCGGG
>CAZXNP010000279.1:0-3287 GCA_964642035.1 uncultured Anaerolineales bacterium
CTGGGAATAGCATGCAGTGCTAACGAATTTCCGGGGCTTTTCAGATACGGCCTCGAGGATGGAAAAGTCCTTATGCTGGACATAGATCTTTTGGCATATCTGGAGAGGGCGGATGACTCACACAGAAAAACAGGGGGGAGGAGAAACCTTGTAGCTGAATATATTTTACATGAAGCGCTGGATGCCTACCTTATGTCTTATGAGTGGTTGAGCCGGGAGGCAAGTCATTCCAGATCCCGCGAACTGCAGAGACAGATCTTCCCCGAAAATTATAGATCTGAAGGTCACGAAGGTTATTTAAGGGACGCACTCAGGGCCTATATTGACACGGAAGCTTTTGTATTCGCGGAGAACAATAAAAGAAAGCCGTCGGGAGAAGAATCTGAGATAGAAAGAAGGGTGATAAAATTAATGGAACAGATGTCCGATACGGATCCTAACCGTAAAGCGGCGGAGGCCGGGGATATGGGGGAAGGGGGGCCGGACGCAGCGCGCCCGCGTGGGGGACGGCCCGGGGGGGCCCCGCCACGACGAAGGCGGAGAGGCCGTCGAGGGAGTCCACGGTGTCGGCCGGGTAGCGGGCCACCACCGACAGCGACTGCCTCACCGGCTGGCCGTCAGAGTCTGTGGACGCGGCATCGCCCTCGGCGATGAGCTCCACCGTGCCCAGGTCCTGCTCCTCCAGGGCCTCCCGGAGGGCCAGGGCCACTTGCACGGTGGTGAGGCCACGGCCCAGGGCGGCCTCAGGGTCCACGTCCACCGCCAGAACTCGCTGGGAAGCGCTCAGGTTGCTCTCCAGGTTGACGAAGGGCACTTCGTCGAACTCCGTACTGCCGCCTAAGGCCTTGGCGAGGCGGTTTGAGTCCTTGTTGTCCTGGGTCTTCCAGTTGTCGGCGTCCCCGAGGGCCTCCAGGGCCATGGCGCTGGCGGCCCGAAGGTCGGCCTCGCTGTCGCCCTTGAGCACCAGGTCGAAGCCGCCCCCCTCCGGGCCGCCGGCCTCCCCCGACCGGACCGTAGCCGTCATGGGGCTCGAGGTGTCGAGGGCGGCCACGTCGCGACGGATCTCGGTCGCCACGTCGTTCACGTCGCCATCGAAGTCCTCGACCAGAGCCGCCTGGAGAAACGCCGCCGACGACTGGTTGCCCGAGGCCATGCCGAAGAAGGCCGCGAAGGCGTTGGCCACCCCCACGGTGGTCTGCACGGTCTCGACATCGTCCCGGGCCATGAGGATCTCTTCGACGCTGCTTGCCGCCTCGTCGGTGGTCTCCAGCTTCGTGCCCGGGGCCAGGGACAAAGTGACAGTGACCGACGGCGGGCCAAAGCCGGGAAGGAATGTCACGGGGATGATCCGCGCCAGACCCAGGCTGGCGACGAAGAACACGATGGCCACCAGCAGGGTCGCCAGCCGGTGCCCAAGGCACCATTCGAGGACGGGGGAGTACAGACGCTGAAGCCACGTTTCCCTCTCCTCTGGCAGGGAGCGGTGGCTGAGGAAGCTCCGGGCGAGGGTTGGCACCACCGTCGTGGCCACCCCGAGGCTGGCCAGGAGAGCGTAGGTGATGGTGAGGGCCATGGGAAGGAAGAATTGCCGCGTGAGGCCGCCCACGAGGCCCAGGGGCAGGAACACCGCCACCGCCACCAGGGTGCTGGCGGTGATGGCCGTGGCGACCTCCGAGGTGCCCACCAGCACCGAGTCGAGGCGCCGCTCGCCGCGCTGCAAGTGCCGGTACACGTTCTCGAGGACGACGATGGCGTCATCCACCACTCGGCCGATGGCCACGGTGATACCGCCCAGGGTGATCATGTTCAGGGTCAGGCCCTGGACCCGCATCAGGAGGGTGCCGACGAAAACCGACAAGGGGATGCTTAGGGCCACGATGATGGTTGACCGGACGGATCGGTTCAGGAACAGGAAGATGACGAGGACGGCGAACAGTCCGCCGAGGAGGCCCTCCCGCACGACGCCGTTGATGGACTCCCGCACGAAGGGCGCCTGCTCGAAGACCTTTGTCACCGAGAGGCCAGCCATGTCCCGGCGACCCACGAGGTCATCGAGGCGCTCGTCCACTCGGTCGGCCACGGCCACGGTGTTAGCCTGGCTCTCCTTGGCCACGATGAGTCCCAGGGATGCCTGGCCGTCAGTGCGGTTCAGGATCGTCAGCTCCGCCGGGGCAACCTCCACCTTGGCCACGTCCCCCAAGGTGATGGGCCCCGGGGTCGGCGACGGCCTCGGCGTTGGCGCCATGGTGACTGTGGGCACGGCGGTGGGCCGACGGGTGGGGGCCCGAGTCGGTCGCCTGGTTGCCCTGCGGCGCGGAGTAGCAGTGGCGGTGGCCCGGCCCACGACCCGGGCCCGTTGCGTCACGACGCCCCTGGGGCCGGGGCTGACGCCGCGGGAAAGAAGGAGGAGGCGGAGGGGCTCCGGGAGCTGCACGAGGAGGGAAACGGGCAGCTGCTGGAAGGACTCCATGGGCAGGGCCACAAGCTGCAGGTCCTCGAGACCCATCACCAGGTCCGGCGTGTCCTCGAGGGCCCGCACAATGACGTCGTCGGTGATTTCCCCCGCCGTGGTTACGCCGTAGAGGGCGTCCCACTCGTCGGCCAGGGGGGGCACCATTTCCACGGGCACGGTGACTGTGGCGCCGGCGGGAATGTCCTGGCCCGGGGCCAGATCGTTGGCCCGCCGGAGGGCAGCGGCCGAGACCCCGAGGCCGGTGGCAATGTCGCCGATGGACATGCCCTCGGGTACGGTGAGGACAGCGGCCGGCTGTTGGTCTCGAGGGGCCTCCGCCGAGGCCCGTTCCGCTGCTTCCTGGGGTGGCCGGCCGTCGAAGCCGCCGACCTTGGCGAACAGACGCGATTGCAGATCCTCCGGCAGGGCCTGGACCAGCTCCACTGACAAGGCGCCGGCGGCTCCCGGCGGCAGGCTATCGATCACCGCCTCGGCGATGGTGCGGAGCAGATCCGGGTCGTCCCGCTGGAGCTGCCGCACCAGATCCGGGGTGATGTCGTCAGTGGTCTCGTAGCCCAGGGCCTGGATTTCCCTCGGCAGGGGAAAAGGACCGGCCACGGCTTCAGCCGGCCCGGCGGCCAGGGACGCGGTGGGGGGGACGACCAGGGGCAAAGGGGTTGGCAGCGGCGATGGGCCCACGGGCCCGGGTAAAGACCCCGGGGTCGCCGCCGGCGCCTCGCCCTCTAGGGGGACGGACGCCGTCGGGGCGCCGCCTTGGCCGGCGGCAGCCCGTCCCGGTGCCTCGGCTACTCCCTCGGGGCCACGACGACCGCCG
>CAZXNP010000280.1:0-3287 GCA_964642035.1 uncultured Anaerolineales bacterium
CAGTTGAGTCTTTCCGCGTGTCACGATGACATCGTTAATGTATTCCCAGCGTTGCCGATCAACGCGGTCCTGGACCACCTCCAAACGCTCGGGAGCCAACAGGTAACGGAGATCGAAACCGTCGACCCACTCCATTTCCATGATCTCGATACCGTCGCATTGCACGAAGTTATGGACGTCGAGCAGATGATCCTGCTGGATCTCGGCAATCTGCATCGCAATGTGAGCGACGCGAGCCATCTCCTTCTGATAAACCCGCTCGTCCGGATAACGCTCCGGTGAGAACATTTTCAGAGCGACACAGAGAGAAACATCGTGAGATCCCATCCGTTCGGCCAGGTAGACGACTCCTTGCCCACCCGATCCCAAACGGCGGATTAAACGGTATTGAGTCGTCCAGCGGACGGTGTTGCCCTGCTGCAGCGCCTCGTAGCGACTGCACAACGAGTTCACCTTCTCTGGCTCGATCGGATGTCGATTTCGATCAACGATTGTTGTTGCAAAAGAACGACGAGCATCCATGTGTCTTCTTATCCCATCTCGCGAATTGGCCATTGAGTCAAGGCGGCCGCGGTTGACTGTCCCGGCAGAGCCTGTCTTTCCTTTCGGACAGTCTCTCAGTGATAGTTAAGGACTTCGCGGACAGCATTTGTCAGGTCGGCTTCAGCGACGGCTTTTTGTTCGCCCCGCTCCAGATCTTTCACTTGCCATGTCCCCTCGGCAAACTCGTTCTCGCCCGCAATCACAGCCACGCAGAAGTTCTTCCGATTGGCATATTTCAACTGTTTCCCGATGGGACGCGGATCGAGGAAAACTTCGGTCTCGATGCCGGCACCACGGAGAAGTCGCGCCATGCGAAGATAATCACCTAATCGGTTCGGATCGAGAAAAGTAACGAGCACTCTTGCCGGTGTGACAGTGCTCTGGCACATTCCAAGCTCTTCCATCGCTGCCAACAGTCGGTCCAGACCCAGACTGGCACCGACTCCGGGAAGCCGCTGCGACGTAAAGAGGCTGGCCAAGTCATCGTAACGTCCACCCGAACAAACGCTGCCAATCGTCTCCAAGTCGTTCAAGAACGTTTCGTAAATCGTTCCCGTGTAGTAATCGAGGCCGCGTGCGATGGAAACATCTAACGCAATGCGGTCTTCAGGGATACCGGCGGTATGGGCCGACTGGAAAAGTTCTTTCAGGAGTGCAATGCCCGAGATTCCCAGGTCATTTCCGGCCAGTGCGGTCTCCAGTTCTGCGAGCACCACATTCGGCGGTCCCGCCAATGTGGCCATTTCGAGGACTTTTGTGGCTGTTTCCGGAGCAATCTGGTGCCGTTCAACCATCTCCCGACACACGGATTCCTTTCCGATCTTCGGCAACTTGTCGAGGGCTCGCAAAATGTCCGTCGTTCTGTCGCAAATGCCCAGCTTCTCCAACAGCCCGTTCAGAATCCGTCGGTTGTTCACGCGAATCACGAAACGGGAGAATCCAATCCGTTCCAACAGATCATGAATGACGAGGAGCGTTTCGATATCGGCCGCGTTCGATTCCGTACCGACCGTGTCAAAATCGCATTGCATGAACTCACGGTATCGGCCTTTTTGTGGCTTTTCAGCTCGCCAAACGGTTGCAATGTGATACCGTTTGAACGGCGTTCCAATCTCTTGCAAATGTTGAGCGGCGAATCGTGCCAATGGCACGGTCAGGTCGAATCGCATTGCGACATCGCGGTCTCCCTGATCAATGAAGCGAAACAACTGCTTGTCCGATTCGGTCCCTCCTTTGCCCAGCAAGATTTGACTGTATTCGAGAGCAGGCGTGTCAATGGGTGCAAATCCAAAACTGCGGTACACCTGCCGAGCCGTCTCGATCAGATGCTCGCGAACCATCATCGCACTCGGTAAATAGTCCCGAAATCCTTTCAAGATGGCTGGTTTAATGAGTTTCTTGTCCACGGAATCGAATGTTCGCCGGAATCGGTCAGAAAAGGGTTTGTGTTAGTAAGAAGCAGTGCCTGAGATGTTATCCGAACAGGGAGACTGGCTCACGGATATGGTGCATACCGCTTGATTTCGTCACAAGATACGGTTGACTGTCTCTGTTGTCGGTTAGCCACTTAGTGTCGCGTCAAACTGAAAAATTCGGGTTGAGCAAGTTGCAAGTAGGAGCGGGTTATGGAAAACGCGACCCTAATAAAATGCTTTGACAAAGCACTAGGATGCGGTAACTTCTTCGAGAAGTGGCAACTTGATCGGTGTGTCGGGCTGGCGTTTCGGTCCCCGTCGCCATCGAGCTGGTGGAAGAACCGCTTCGGCATACTCCCAGACTTGCTCCGGGGACTCGAAGAACTTGTCATAGCAGGCGTCGTCGTCGTACTCGCAATTGTCTGTCTTGTAGGCTTGGCAGATCTTCGGCCGGTCCTCGTAAGCAGCACACAGGTTGTCCGTTCGCAAGTGCTTGCAGTCGTTGTAGACCATCAAGTACCACGTCTCATCCTCAACGAACAAGGCCCCTCGACCATGCATCAAATACCACCGCAGGTGGTCGAAATCATCGCGAGTTGTTGGTGTTTCAATCGCCAGCGCATAGTATCGGCAACATTTCGCTGAGCAATAACTGCAAAGGACTTCGCCCGGCTTCAAATCCTCACGCCGCATTCCCGTCTTTGTCATAATTCAGATTCTCAACACTTGTACACACATTCATTTACTGACGCTGTGCTGCAGGTCGGGACGGAGTCCCAACCTACGTATAATCCGGGCTAACGACGCGCGGTATTCTAGTTGACTTGGCTTGCTGTGGGTATGCCGATCAACTGTGCTTGCCATGATTTCCCAGAACTGGTGCCCGCGTCAAGGAATCGGCCAGCGTGACAGCGTGAGAAAGCGTACAATCGCCCCTGACGGCGCGAATCTGGCAAACTTGTTGGTAAGTTTTCGTAACCCGTTCATACGACAGCCCGTTAGGTCGTCTGTGTTTATTGATTCTGTTCTGAAACACGTCATTGGGTTGTGGGCAAGCGGGGACGCTCAAGCCTCACCGTCGTGCGACGACTGGCAACGAGCACGGCACCGGCAGATCGCGGACCGGTCGGCGCGAATCGCTTCCGCGAGCCGAGGGGTGAGACAGAAACTTTTTTTCAGAAAATCCCAGAAAATGTCGGGTGGACACTTGACAGAGAGAGAGAGAGAGAATACAGAATGAGAGATGTTCCGGAGCGTTCGATCACCCGTGGCGTTGTGATGTGTTTCTGACGCGACAGTGACGCTGGGTGTTGAGGGTGATACGTGACC
>CAZXNP010000281.1:0-3287 GCA_964642035.1 uncultured Anaerolineales bacterium
AGATCAGCCTGCGCCTCGATCCGCCACAGCTCGGCCGGGTCGAAGTGCGGCTCGAAAGCAGCGGTCACCGACCGACGATCATCTTCTCCGCGTCGGATGAGGAGGCGGAGGCCGCGTTGCGCAAGGGCGCCGACGGGCTGGCCGAAACACTCGTCGCCCGTTCGACGACACGGATGACCGAGGTCGAGGTCTTGGTCGGTAACCACGGTGCGGGCGGCCCCGGTGGTTAGGTCCAGGAGCCAGAGATCGTGTCTCGTGGCCCCTGGCCGATACAGCCCCGAGGAAAAGGCGATGCGTCGTCCGTCGGGGGACCAGGCCGGGGCGCGGTCGTCCCACCCAGGGTGTCGGAACAGGCGCCGGGGACCTGTGCCATCGGCCGCCATCGACCACAGCTCCCCGCCCTGGGCCTCGGACATCACCACCAGGGCCAGGCGGGCTCCATCTGGAGACCAAGCGCCTTCGCCGAGGCGGTGGTCAGCGCTCTCCAGCTGGGCCAGGGGCTGCTGGGTGAAGCCGTCGTCTAGAGCCAGGACGATGGCCGACACCGAGGCGAAGCGAGGGAGGACGGGGGGCCCTCGGCCGTCGGGGCGCCAGGCCGGGTCGAGGTCCTGGGCCCCGCCGGTGATCTGGATGGCCTCGCCCCCTTCGGCCGGCATCACGAAGATGGCGCTTTCGAGGTCACCCCCCGGTCCGAGGCCCTGGGACGCAAAGGCCACCCGGTCGCCGGAGGGGGAGTAGGCCGGATCATCCTCGCCCCGGTCCCGAGTGTCCGTGAGGCGGCGCCGATGGCCGCCGGGGACCTCAACCTTGAACAGGTCTCGGCCGGAGGGGTCGCCGGTGGGTAGGTCGCTGAACACCAACGTGCCGGCCGGCCCATAGCCTCGGGGGCCGTTGTGGCCAGCCCCGGCCGGGACGAGGGCGAAAACCAGCAATGTGGCCGCCCCTCGGCGGCGCCCTACCAGGTGCGGCCGCCGTCCGTGGACCGGAACACGTTGCCCGCGGCGTCGATCACGGTGAGTTCCTGGGGGTCCGTCGGGGCCACCGCGACGCTGACCAGGGGCCCCCTGTCGCCCCTTTCCAACCAGGTGCCGCCCCCGTCGGAGGAGGCGAAGAGGCCCTCCGACGTGGCGGCATACGCGGTGCCGTCGGGCGCCAGGGCTATCGCCCACAGCTCGCCCTCAAGCCCTTCAGCGGCCGCCGGCTCCCACGCGGCCCCGTCGTCGCTGGCCAGCACGGTCTGGTCGGTGCGACGCACCGTCATCAGCCGGAGGGGATCGGCCCGCACCGGCCAAAGGCCGAAGGTGGCGGTGTCCATGTCGGAGGCGACGACGGTCCACGTTTCGCCCCCGTCTGGGCTGTGGAGCACCCCGCGATCCACCACCAAGGCATACAGGGAGGCATCGTCTCCCGGCTCGACGGCGAGGCCCTTCACGCCGGCTTCGCCCAACTCGGCCACCGGTGACCACGTGGCTCCCTCGTCGGTGCTAACGCGAAAGAGGCCCCGGCCGGCGGCGTAGAAGCGCTCCGGATGGGGAAAGGCCACGGCGTAGAGGATCGGGCCGCCGGTGGCGGTGGCCGGATCAGGGGCCCAGTCGCCGGCGCCTCGCTTCTCGCTCTTCAGCATGACGGTTCCGAAGGTGAACCACATCACGTCCGGGTTCGTCGGGTGGTACGCCAGGGCGTGGTAGGTGGTTGGCCAGGCCGGGTCCGGCGTCGGTGTGTCCAGGGGGATCTCCACGCGCCGCGCCGCGGCCTCGGTGGCCGCCGGGGTCGGCGTGGCGGTGGCGGGGCCGGACGCCTTGCCGCAGCCCACCAGGGACAGGGCCCACGCGACGGTCATGACGACGGCGACGCCTGTGCGGGTGGTTGGTGGCAACGAGCTCTCCTTTGGCCGGAGCGGCGCCGGGACGCCAATTCTAAGTTCGCCGTGGGGTGGGTCAACCGGGGGGCGTGGCTTCACACCGGCGGCCATGGTATCCCTCGGCGATGGGGGCTGGCGGCTGGGAATTGGCCGGCGCTGACCAGGGCCGCTAATCGCCCCCGGAGGGCCGCCATCTCCCTGGAGGACAGGATGGCCGCCAGGCGATTGTCAAGGGCCGATCCGGCGGCCAGGGCCTCCTGGAGGCGGCCCAGGTCGGCCGCGACATCACGGGCGATGGGCTGCCCCGCCTGTTCCCAGATCACAGTTCGCAGCTTTGGCTCGACGTGGAAGGTGAGGCCGTGGTCGATGCACCACAGGCGCCCCGTCTCGTCGGCCAGGACGTGGCCGCTCTTGCGGTCCGCATTGTTGACGACTATGTCGAAGGCGGCGATGCGGGCCACGACGGCCGCCGGGGGGCGGTCCATGGCCAGGTAGTGGGCCTCGGGATCGTGGGGCACGAAGCGCTGGATCGCCCCGGGACCCAAGGGCCCCTCCCGCACCACCGTGGCCGGCACGAGGTGCCAGCCCACCGCCTCGCTCACGATGAAGGCTGCTTCCTCACGGCGATGCAGGCTGCCGGAGGGGAAGTCCCACAGCGGCCGCTCGCCACGGGCCGGCTTGTAGACTGCCGGCACGGAATCGGCGCCTTCGCCCACCAGCACCAGGAACGTGGCATTCGAGCTCCACGGCAGGCGTCCCCGCAGGCGGATCGTGCCGCGGCCCAGAGCCTCGAGATGCTGCGCTTCCGCGGGGGGAGGTGAGGTGCCCTCCGGTACCGGAGACGCCGCCCTCGGCACTAGGTCAAGGGGGCCGGATGCCCATTGCGCCGCGGGCAGAAGTGCCCTTCGGGCTCCATAGGCTCACCGCACAGCTCGCACACCGGCCGCCCGCCGGCCACCGCCGCCATGGCTCGCCGGGAGAGGGCGGCCATCTGGCCAGGATTGGCTGCGAAGCGGGCCTTGCGGCCTGACTCCGCCGCCTCGTCATCGGTGATCTCCTCGGCCACGAGAACAACCATTTCCCGCTCTTCGTCGACGCCAATGCCCAGTTGGCCGACTCGAAAGGCCACCTCGACGGGCTCAAGGAGATCCATGGCGCCGCTGGCGTCGGTGCTGCCCGGCTCTTCGTCGTCGGTCGGTTCCTCGGCCTCGGCGTCGGGGGCGACATCGCCGGGGGCGTCGGCCTCACCGGCCTTGCCAGTCTCGCCCGTGCCCCCATGTTCGGGGCCCATTGAGTCGAGGAGCCGCTGGATGGACAACGCCAGGGCGGCGGCGTGCTCCTTCTCGATGATCAGCGACACTACCCGATTGCCCTGGGCCGCCTGCAGATAAAACGTCCGTTGGCCGCGCGGGCCGATAGAGGGTGT
>CAZXNP010000282.1:0-3260 GCA_964642035.1 uncultured Anaerolineales bacterium
GCGGCTGCAGCACCGGCACGGCGCCGGCGGGCGGCGAGGTGGGCGTGGCGTCTCAGACCACCCTCGGCGAGACCGTGACCGTGGGGCCCGATGGGAAGTTCGGCCTGGACCCCCTTGGCCGCGTCACCGCCGGCACCGTCGCCCCCCACAGGCGCTTCGCGGTGTACTACGAGACGCCGGGGGGCCACGTGATCAGACACCTGTTTCGCGGACCATCAATGTCGCCCGAGCTAGGCACCCGGACCGTCGGTGGCACCGCCGCTCCTGGGTCAAAGGTGGTCGTGGAGCGCCGCCGGCAAGACGGCGGCAGCAGCGGCGGGCCCACCACCGCCACCGCCGACGTCACCGGGACCTTCACGGCGACCTTCGCCGCCTCGGAGCCGGCCCTGGCCGCCGGGGAGACCCTGATACTGTCCTCGGGGCCGGTCTCCGCGTCCTTGACCCTGCCCGCCCTCTCGGCTGCCCTTGACCCAGCGGCAGGAGAGCTAGCGGGCAATGCCCCGGCGTGGTCGGTGCTCGGGGCCTTCTTCTACCTCGGGTCGAGCCCGGAGCCCGAGGAGCGCCACGTGGTGGTGGGCGAAGACGGCGCCTGGACGCTACCCCTGGTGAGCCCAGTGAACGGTCTTGGGGCCATAGACCCGACGCACATTCGGGCCGTGGAGGTCACGTGGACCGCCGAGGGCGAGGAAGAAACGGAGATCGAAGACGTGGTGCGACTCTCGGTCCCCGGCCCCCTGGGTGCTTCCGCCGGCCAGGGTGGTTCCTAGGAGTCCAGCCGAGAACCCCTTTGTGCACCGAGGCTCGGACACCGGGGCCCCAGCAAGGAGCAAGGCTGGGGCCAGGGTGAGGGCTGCCGCTACGGAGCTCCTCCGGCCGGGGGGCCCTGGCCCCCCTCGACCACCTCCAGGGTGCCCACCATTCCCCGCTCGGTGTGGTCGGCTACCCGGCACGAGTACTGGTAGCGCCCCGGCCTGGACGGCGCCCGGAAGGACAGCACCCCCCTCTCCCCAGGCACAACCGGAAGGGTCAGGGTCTGCCATCCACCTTCGTCCTCCGGCAGCTCGAAAGTGATGTTGTGCTCGGTGGCCCCAGCATTGACCAAGGTCACGGTGATCTGGGAGCCGGCAACCGCCTCGATTCGATTGGGCTCGAAGCTGAAACCGGCGGCCACGACCCGGAAGCTGTTGGACCGGGGCGTAGACGCCGCCGGCCCCTCATCGGCCCCCTTGGGCCCAGGGGCTTCGCCCCCGTGGGAGCCCCCTGAACAGGCCGCCGTCACCGTCAAGACACCGATGACCACCCCCACGACCCCGGCCAGGACCGAACCGCGGTTGAGCCGGCGCCGGTGGCCGAGGATGCCACCGTCATCTACTGAGGGTCGCTGTTCCATAGCTCCTCCGTGGATCCAAGCGCGCATGGCATCTACAGCCTGCGAAAACGGGGATGCATGGGAGTCGAACCCACCAGCGCTAGCTTCCGCTACCGCCCACCGGTTTTGAAGACCGGGGAAGCCACCGGGCTCCATCCATCCCCTCGATTCGCCTCGTCGGCCGAGGCATGGCCGCCGGGGCATCCCGGCCCATCCCTCACGGCAGGATGAAGGCCAAGGCCTTCTCCAGCTCCTTCTCAGCAAAGGCCCCGCGGCGGATGACGGCCACGTCCCCATCGGCCCCCACCAACACCGACGTCGGCAGGGTCGAGACCCGGTATGGCCCCTGGGACAGGGCGCCGTCGGAGTCGAGGCCCACGGGAAAGGTGATGCCCTTTTCCTCGATCCAGGGTGCCACGACGTCGGGCGTCTCCTCGAAGTCGATGCCTATGACCACCAGGCCGTCCGCCCCGTGGTTCTCGTAGGCGGCCTGGAGGAGGGGCATCTCCAGCTCACAGGGTATACACCAGGTGGCGAAGAAGTTAATGAGGATCGGCTTGTCGGCGTATGCATCCAAGCGGAGGTCGCCCCCGTCGGGCCGCGACAGTGTGAAGTCGGGCGCCGGCTCACCCACGCTGGCCGACCCCGGCCGGACTAGGCCCACGGACAGCCCCCCCGTGTCTGGCGATGCGGCGGTCTGGGCGGCGCTGGTGGCCGCCCCCTCCGCCGACAGGGTTGCGGCCAGGTCCTCGATTGTTGCGGGCCCCGGAGAATCGGAGTTGCCAGAGGCCAACCAGCGCCCCCCGGCAAAACCGACAAGCAGGGCCACGGCCCCCAAGGCTATCAGTCCGCCAGTCTGCCTGCTCCTCAAGCCGGCGGCCTCGCCCCGTCCAGTGTCGTCGTCGCCCATCAAGGCCCCCTATGGCTCGTAGAAGTTGACCTCAATAGCCTGAGTGGCCCACTGATCCTTCAGCCAATCGGCGCTTATCGTGTCCCGCGACTCGGTCTCCTTGCCCGCGCTCAATGACTGAGTCACGAAGAAGTTGGCGGTGCGGGCATCCTTGAACCACCGGTCCAGCTCCTCGGCCGCCACTCCATGTTTCTGCATCTCCTCGTCGAGGCGCCCTTGGTCGGCCCCGACCTGAGCCAAGTAGCCCTGGATAACGTCGACCGTGGCGCCACCAGGCACCAGGAGCCCCGCGCGCTTGGCCCCCTGGCGCATGAGCTCCAGATCAATCAAGCGCTTCAGCATTTGAATCTGGAACTGCTTGAGCTCCGGCGAATCGTTCGCCGGAACTGGGTCGCCGCTGAGGTCGCCCAGGACCCGAGCGACCCGCACCGACCGGTCCAGGTCCCGCATGGCGATGGCCTTGCCGTTCACTCGGGCGATGACGTCCTCGAGGTTGAAGTCCGGGTTGATGGACGCGGGTCCAGTGGACGCATCGACCGAGCCAGCCTGATCCGCCTGGGGCGCCGTGGCGCCGCCTTGGGCCGCCGGCGCCGACGGGCCCTCCCCGTTCCTGGCGCCCCGAACGAGGACCACGGATACCGCGGCCACCGCCACTAGGCCAACGAGGCCGCCGACAGCGATGGCCGCGACCCCGGATCGAGGGGCGGCCGGCGCGTCATGAGCCCTGGCAACCACCTCAGCCGCCACGGTACCGGAGGCCCCGGCATCCCGGCCGGGCTCCGGGGACGGCATCTTCGGGCGCTTCTCAACGCGAAACAATGGCATGGGACAGCCCTCCCAACCGGGGCGACGTACGGGGCGCGGCAATGGTAGCGGGGGCCCATCCCCGCCGCCAAAGGCCACACGCCTCCCCGCCCCCCCCCCAGCCACCCGCTCCACCGGCCGGGCGCTGGCGCGCACCGCCGCCGCCCTGCCCGGGAG
>CAZXNP010000283.1:0-3248 GCA_964642035.1 uncultured Anaerolineales bacterium
ACCGGCGCACGTGCCGCGGACGGCGACTCGCGCGACCGCGGCGCGTCCGGACGCGGCTGCGCCTGACGCCGCCGCGACTGACGCCGCCGCGACTGACGCCGCCGCGACTGACGCCGCTGCGACTGACGCCGCTGCGACTGACGCCGCTGCGACCGAAGAGGTCGTCGAGGACGATGCGACCGAAGAGGTCGCCGAGGACGACGACGACGACTGGGATACTGCGGGCCCGATCGACCGGACACCGCGGATCTCTGGTGTCTTCGCCGCCTCCTTCCGAGGCACCATGCGTGGCGGAGAGGCTCTCCCCGACGGCACCCCCGTCGAGGACGAGTACACCTTCCAGATCGAGCACACGCACGTGAAGATCTCGGGAGACCTCAGCGAGAAGCTCTCCTGGGAGATCCTGCCCTGCCTGACGCACATGAACGACTTCAGCGTCATCACGGCCAACTTCGACTACGAGATCGTCAGCCCCCTGCATGTGGTCGCCGGCCGCTTCCTGCTCCCCTTCGGGCAGTTCAACCTCCGCGCGCTCCCGGGGAGCTTCGACACCGTCTCGCGCCCGCTCCTCTATCAGAGCCACGAGGACCGGATGATCTTCGTGAAGGATCTCACCCCGGAGAACTTCATCTTCACCCCGCGCGACGACACGGGCGTGCAGCTCTACGGCAGCGTCTGGGCCGGAGACGCGATCCAGATCTCCTACAACGCCTACGCCACCAACGGTCTGCGGGGCGTCTCGCCGAGCATGGCGCGCTTCTGGGACGACAACAACAATGGCAAGCAGTTCGGTGGCCGCCTCTCGGTCTCCTACAACGGCAGCGCCTTCACCGCCTCCGCGGCCGGCTCCTACCTCATGAACCAGTGGGCCGAGAACGATGACGCCGCCGAGGGCGACGAGGGCCTCAACCAGCGCGCCTGGGCGGTCGACGCGAACCTGGCCTACAGCTACGCGGCCGGCAAGCGCATCTCCCTCCGGGGCGAGTACGTGGACGTGGTCCGGGAGATCATGCCTACCGACACGCTGCTCTCCGGAGACGAAGGGGTGAGTGGCGCGTATCTCACCCTCTCGGCGGATATCACCGGCTCGCTGGCGATCTACTATCAGTTCGACACCCTCACCAACCGGACACCTCTCGCGCAGCAGAACGAGGTCTTCCGGGACCGGCTGGTGTCGGCGACCCGGCACGTCGGCGGCCTCTCATATGCCGTCACCGACGGCCTGATGCTCCGCCTCGAGTACGGTCGCTGGGACATGCCCTCGGGCGTGCCCGACGCCGATCGCCTCTCCCTTCAGACCATCCTGACGTTCTAGGACAGGAGAATGACAATGAAGATCATGAACAAGAAGTGGACGGCGACCGCCATCGGCGCCGGTCTGTTCGTCGCGGGGCTGGCGCTCACGCCCGCCTGCACGACCGAGGACAGTGACGCGCTCTATCTCTACGAGAGCGCTGATGCCTACCGGGGTGGAAACCTCTGGGACAAGTGGTGGAAGGTCCCCGGTATCAAGGAGGGCATCCAGCCCGGGACGACGGTGAGCGTGGACGGGGAGGATGTGACTTCCTCATTCCCGGCCGACAATCCTCTCTACGCCAAAGGAGAGGGCGGCAAGTCCGGCAACACGACCTGGCGCTGCAAGGAGTGCCACGGCTGGGACTACCAGGGCGCAGACGGGGCTTACGGGTCTGGTTCGCACCACACGGGCTTCAAGGGCGTGCTCGGGACCAAGAAGAGCGTGACGGAGCTCTTCGACATCATCAAGAACGGCACCGGCACCGCCGATGTGGCAGGCCACAGCTTCGGTACGGTGCTCGAGGATCAGGACATCGCGAACCTGGTGAAGTTCGTCCTCGAGGGAGCCGTCGACACCTCAACCCTGGTCAAGAGCGACAAGACCCCGCTGGGGGAGGCGACGGCCGGGGAGCCACTCTTCGCCGGAAACTGCGCGAGCTGTCACGGCAACGACGGCATGAAGATCAACTTCAAGAGCGGTTACCATGCCGAGTATCTCTACACGATCGCCGCCGACAATCCCTGGGAGTTCATGCACAAGGTGCGCTTCGGTCAGCCCGACGGTGCAATGCCCAATGGCGCGGTGAAGGGCTACGTCCTCAAGGACGTGGCCGATATCCTCGCCTATGCACAGACCCTGGCCCCACAGGGGCTCGAGACCGCAGCAGCGCTCCGAGGCGGCGTGCTCTATGACAAGTGGTGGGCCGAGAACGGCTCGCCCAAACCCACGACGACGAACCCGGCCTACCCCAGCGCTGGTGGCAAGAGCGGAAACACCACCTGGCGCTGCAAGGAGTGCCACGGCTGGGACTACAAGGGTGTTGACGGGGCCTATGGATCCGGCTCGCACTTCACCGGTCTCACAGGTGTCTGGAATGCCCAGGACTGGGACGCCGCCGACCTGATCGCGATCATCGGTCAGGGCAAGAAGCAGGATGGAACGACCATCGACGGCCACGCCTTCGAGGGCACCGACCTCCTCTCCGGTGGAGACGTCGCCGACCTCGCTCTCTTCATCAAGACCGGCCTGGTCGACGACGCCGAGTCGATCTCCTACGTGACCAAGCGTGCGAAGGGCAGCGCCATCGCCGGCCACGCCCTCTGGGAGACCAACTGCGAGACCTGCCACGGTGACCTCGGGACCAACGTCAACTTCGCGCACGACGACGCGCCTCCGGCGGCGGAGTACGTGGCGACGGTCGCGCGGGACAACCCCTTCGAGCTGATCCACAAGGTCCGCTGGGGCAACCCGGGGAGCGATGCCGACGCCGCCGAGATGGAGGAGACCCTCGGGATCGTCACTGGCCACATGCCCAACGCCATCGACGCGGGCTACACCGAGGCGCAGGTGGCGAACATCGTCGCCTTTGCCCAGACCCTGCCGGCCGCCGTCGAGCGCGGTGGGATGGCCTGGGACAAGTGGTGGGAGGTCCGCGGCGTAGCCGAGCCCATCACACCGGGGACGAGCATCGTCGATGCCGACGGCAACACGGTGACCTCGTCCCTGCCGGCCACAAACCCCCTCTACGGCAGCGCCGGCACGGGCACCAAGTCCGGCAACACCACCTGGCGTTGCAAGGAGTGCCACGGCTGGGATTACAAGGGGAAGGATGGCATCTATGCCACGGGCAGCCACGCCACGGGCATCAACGGGGTCTTTGCCTCGACCATGACCGACGACGAGCTCTACGCGGCCATCGCCGACGGGGTCGTGGCGAGCGGCACCTCCCGCT
>CAZXNP010000284.1:0-3242 GCA_964642035.1 uncultured Anaerolineales bacterium
GCGCTGCAGGCCACCCGGACGGGTCCCATCCCTCTGAACCGTTGACGGGCATGCGGCCCTCGCCGCGAGGAGGCCGGCCGAGAACCACTCTTCGCACCTAGGGCCGAATGCCAAAGGGGCTTTTCGGCCGGGTTCCTAGCCCTGTCCGTACACGCAATTCGGGTCCATGTGCTTCGGCCCTTGGCACCGGCGGGGCATCTCGTCCCACAGGCTCTTCATATACTCGACAATGGCCCTCGCGTCGCTCTCCGCCATTCCCACCGCCTCGCCCCACGGCTGCATTCTCGGGTTTCGGGGCGAGCCCTGCAGAATCGTCTGCACGAGGCCTTCGTCGGTGTGATGCCAGGCGTGCATCGATGAGTCCAGGGCGGGAGCAACCGGCAGTCCTTGATCGTCCACAGCGGCCGGGTCGCCGGGGCGTTCGCCCACGCCATCGACGCCATGACAAGCCTGGCACGTGCTCGCGTACAGCTCCGCGCCGTGGGCAACCATGTCCGCGTCGAGGGCCGGCACGCTGGAAGCGCTGCCGCCCTCACCGCCGGCAGGCTGCCCCCCCTTGCCGCGGCCGATCCCCACGGCAAGGGCGGCAACGGCCGCCACCGCGAGCAGCACGCCTATGGCCGCCCGACCACCTGTTCCCTGACCAGCCCGGTAGGAGCTCTGGTTCTTCGGGCTCACGCGAATCCTCCTCCTCGTTCCATGGCGGGGCGGCCAGTCGCCCTTCCCGGCTGGGCCGGGACGAGGGCCAGAATGCGGCTACGAATGATACACGCTCCGGGCCCCGGGAGGACCGGCGAGGTCCCGCGACGCCAGGGACAGCACGGGATCGTCGTCCGGCAGCGCCAGCGCCACCCGTTCCCGGAAGGCCCTCGCGGAGGGCAGGGCCGGGAAGGCGATCAGATGGCCGGCGCAGCCGCAATCCGTGGCCCCGAAACCCGCCATGGCCACCTGGGCCCCAGGCAGGCCGGCCGCCGCCTGGGCCCAGGTACATTCCCGGCGCAGCCCTCCTGAGCCTGCCCACACCTCGTGTACTGACATCCACGGCCGCAGATAGTCCACGTGCCAGTGAACGGCCCCGCCGGGCCTGAGGTGCCGCGCCACCCGGGCCCCGAGGCCGCCCGGACCCAGGGCGCTGCCGACGTACACGTAGGCCCCGGGACGCACCGCCAGCACCCCCAGACGGCCAATCTGCGCCGTGGCGGGCGCCCGGCACACGAACACGAGGGCATAGGTTCCGGGTCCAGGCCCGAGGCGCACCCTGGCGCCGCCTCGGGCCACCGAAGTCTTAGCGGCCACCGCGGGCCGCGGACCCCTCGACCACCTGCCGCACCGCCTCGAGGTTGGCCTCGGGGGTCGTGACGAAGGTCACGCATCCCGTGCCCAGGATCATGCCGCGCCCTCCCGTCTGGGCCACGGCGTCTTCTGCTTGGGCCCGCACTTCGTCAGGGGTCGCAGTGCCCAGCATGTGGCGAGCCAAGCCGCCTAAGACGGCTCCCCGCTGGAAGAGCCGGCTTCCCTCGGCAAGGCTCGGCGCAGTCTCCCTGTCGTGCCAGTTGACGATGTGGCACGGATACGACTGTGCCAGCTCGAACATCGATTCCGTACCGTGGAGGTGCAACACCGCGGGCCAGGCGGTGGCCGGCACTGAGTCCAAGACCATCCGGTCGAAGGGCTCCCCGAAGCGCGCGTACTCCTCCGGGGTGAGCAGATCCCGGCGCGCAAGCTGCGCGGCGAAGAACACCCCATCAGCACCGTGATCCACACTGGCCAACGCGAAGGCCGCCACCGCCTCGGCAATCCGCCCCAACCCAGACTCAAGCTCCCGTGGGTGGTCGCGCAGGTGCTGTAAGACGGCATCCCCCGCCAGCTGGCGGGCCACGGCCAGGGGGCTGAAAACGGTCTGAACCACGGGGGTGTCAGGACCCAAGGCCGCCCGGATCAAGTCCATGGCCTTTAGGTCTTCCCCCAACACGCCGTCCTCGACGGACAGGGGTGGCAGGTCCGGCCAGTCTTCCGGGGAGCTGACAGGCCGCTCCAGGTACCTTCTCGTGCCCTCGTCGTTGTCGGCTGGAACCAGCCGCGCCCCCCAGGCTTCGGCCATTCGCCCCGAGGCCGGCGTCACCTTCACAAGGTCAAAGTCGTAGCGGCGCTGAAATGCCACCACCGCCGCGGCCAGGTCATCCGCCGTCAGGTCCGTGCCGGGAAAGTGCCGCCATAGCGCCACTGGAAGCCGGTCGGTGGCCTCGCCGGCCACGGCTGCCGCCAGGCGCGATCGATGATTCATTGAGTGTCCTTCCTCAGGCAGTGGGTGCGTGATGCCGACTGTCGGCCCTGGGACTGGCCTCTCGGGCCCGGCCGTCTGGCTGTTGCAGGCTGAATTGGGTCCGACCATTGTAGGCACATCGGCCCGACCCGGGCCAGCCGAGGTCTCCCGAGCCGATTCGGTCGCCGGATCCCGAGACAAGGCATCGCGGTCGGCCTCCGGGAGACGTTGCCGGTCACAAACGGCCCCGGGGCGTGTTGTAAGGATTGCGTGGGGTGCGCCGCAGCCACGCAAGCGCCCGGGAGCCAAGCCGGATTACCCCTGCGGCCTTCGACACGCGCTGCACGGTGAGGTCATCGGCCGCACTCCTGAGGCAATGGAGGAGGAACTCATGCGCCGCCTGTCGATCACCTTGTCCGCCATGACCATCGTGCCGGCAATAATGATGCTGTGGGCCGTGGCCCGGGCCAGCCCGTCTCCCGGCCCCGGTGCGCCGGGCCTCCCAACCCCTGCCCCGGGGGAGTGCGTCACTGCCCATGACAAGGTGGCCGGCCCCGGGGAGATCTTCCTAGGGGCGGAGGCAACGATCACCCTCACCCTGGCCAGCGCCTGCACTCCGAAGGTGTACCCACTTCACATCGTCTTGGTCCTCGACGGCTCCGGCTCAACGGCTGGCCGAAATAGCCACGACATGAAGGAGAAGGCCCGGGAGCTAGTGGACTGTCTGGACCTCCCCAACAATCCGGAAACGGCCATCGGTGTCGTCGCCTTCAACGAGACAGCCCGCACCCTGTGTCAGCCAACCAACGACCCAACCCGCGTGAAGACCTGCATCGACAAAGTCGAGCCGTCCGGTGGCTCGAGGATCGACCGCGGCATCACCGAAGGCCAGGCGCAGCTCGTGAGGGCCCGGAGCGGGCACAAGGATCCGGGCGCGATCCGCGAAGCCATGATGGTCGGTTCGCCGAAGAAACTCTGG
>CAZXNP010000285.1:0-3240 GCA_964642035.1 uncultured Anaerolineales bacterium
CACCCCATTCCCCCGGGAGGACTTTTCCACCTGGGGGGACCCCCCGCTGGTTCCGCTGGGGGGGGCCCCGCCGGCCCTCGCCGCCAGTCCCGCCGCAAGGGGCGCCCGGGGCCTCCCCGCCACCCGCGGCCCGGGGCAGCGGGCGACGGGCGCAGTGACGGACTTCGAGGTCACAACCGAGGTATTCGACGGCCCGCTGGACCTACTCTTGACCCTGGTCCGGCGCCGTAGCCTGGACATAACCACGGTGGCTTTGGCGGAGGTCACGGGCCAATACCTGGCGTATCTGGCTCGCCTGGAGGAAGTCGACCCTGGGGCCCTTGCGGCCTTCTGCGAGGTGGCAGCCACCTTGATCGTGATCAAGAGTCGGGCCCTCTTGCCACGCGAGAAGGATGACCTCCTGGGCGACGAGGACGCCGATGCGGACGAGCTTGCTGCTCGCCTCGAGGCGTACCGGCGCTACAAGGAGGTTGCGGGGGAGCTCGGCGCCAGGGAGCGGCAAGGCCTCCGGGCCTTCGCCCGGGTGGCGCCTCCCCCGGCCGACGTCGAGGCCCCTCTGGTGACGGAGGGCCTCGGCGCGGAAGACGTGGCCGCTGCCTTTCGCGCCGCCCTCGCGGCCATGCCCAGCGAAGAGGCAATTGAGCCTCAGCAGGTGCAGCCCTACACGGTGAGCATCGGCGAGCGCCTGGTGGGCATTCGCGACGCCCTTCAACGGCGCGGTCGCATGACCTTCGCAGAGGTCCTGACGGGCGGCCCGCGGACCCGGGAATTCGTGATCGTCAGCTTTCTGGCGGTTCTTGAGCTACTGCGCCGTGGAGCGGTGCAAGTCGTGCAAGAGGATCTGTTCGACGAGATAACGCTGGCCGTGCTGTCGGACGAGGCCCTCGCCGCTGCGGGGGCGGAAGGCACTTTCTTGGATGAACCTTGATGCCAGTGTGGTGATCGATGCCTCGCCTGAGGCGGTGTGGCGGCGCCTCACGGACTTCGAGGCGGCGGGCGCCCTTATCCCCCTGGTGAAATCGGCGCGACTCCTCGACCCGGAGTTGGCGCCGGGTTCGCGTCTGAGACTGGTGCTTGAGTACGCGGGGTCCTCGGTGTCCGTTGACGCCATCGTGGAGGAGGCCGATCCACCCCGGGCTTTGGCCCTGCAAGCCGACGTCGTAGAACCGGCTGGCCAATTGATGGCCAGCTGGCACCTCACGGGCGACGGCGCCGCCACCCGACTGGAACAGCGGGCCCGGGTGACCTTCTCATCCCCCATGATCCGGATGGCCGCCAGGGCCGTTGTGGCCCGGGCCTTGGGCCCGGGCGGAGTGGAGGCCTCCCTCCAGGAGCTGAAGGCGGCGGTGGAGGCTGCGGAAGGTGCCTGAGGCCGCGGCTATGCCTCGCGCCCGGGGGGTGGCGGTGGCCATCGGGGCGACCCTCCTCCTGGCGGCCGCCCCTGATGGTGGGCCGCCCTATGGGCTGCCCTTCGCCGGGCCGCCCGGCCCGGGTAGCTGGTACGTGTCGCAACCCTATGGAAACACCGTGTACGCGTACTTCGAGCGCCGGGGACTCTATGCCGCCGGCCAGGGTTTGCACTTCGGCCTCGACCTGGCGGCGCCGTGCGGTACGCCCGTCTTGGCCATAGGCGATGGTGTCGTGCGGGGAGTCGACGGCCGCGGTGGCAGCCCCCCCCACAACCTGCTCATCGATCATGAAGATGGCTTCGTTTCCCTCTACGGGCATCTGCTGGAGCGACCCGCGGTGAAGGTGGGCCAGAGGGTCGCCAGGGGTGAGGCGGTGGCTAGGTCCGGCGACATGTTCGGCACCTGCTACTCGTCGCCCCACCTTCATCTGGAGATCCGCGATCGGTCCCTCAGGCGCCTTGTGAACCCGGTGACCATGATCGACGCCAACTGGCACCAGATCGTGCTCCTCGGCTCGGTCCAGGCGGGGTTCGAACGGGATCTGGCGGACCCGCGGCGCTGGCAGTCCATCGACGATCAACCCCCGGTATCCCTGGGCGGACCGCTGCTCAACGACTACGAGGCCGCCTGGCCGTCCGATGGCTGGTGACATCGAGTCCGTGGGCCCTGGGGAGGAGCGGGCTCTGCGCCGCCGACGGCGCCGGGAGTGGAGGCGTCGCTCCCGGGCCCTGGTGGTGGTGGCCGCCGCCATGGTGGCGGCCGTGCCCCTGTACCGACGGGTGCCCGCCGCGACGGTGGCCGGTCGGACCATTCGAGAGCTGAGGTTGCAGGGCTCCGACTCCCCGTGGGGCGACATCGCTCGTCGGGCCTTGGGCGCCACCGCCAACGATGGCGCCACGGGGGGCGATAGCGCGTCCATGCCAGGGGTCGCGCCGCCCCTGGCGACCGTGGACGACATGGTGTGGCCGACACCCATTATCACCCGCCTAGGGGAGCAAGGCCGCCCTGGTGAGCAATGGCGCTTGACCGAAGGTGGCTGCTGCGCCCAAGGGTGGTGGACGGCCGACTCGGGCGCCGTTCTCTTCCTTGATCGCCCCCCCGGCGTGGCCACGGTGGGGATCTACGAGGTGGCCCTGTGGCCCCCGGGGGCGCCGGCGCTGCCGGCGGACCTAACCCTGGCCCGGGGCGCCGGAGCCGCCCGGTTCACGGTTCGGTCCGCTGGCGACGGCAGTGTGGTCGAGGACCACAAGACCGGAAACGAGTGGCCCGTGGCCACCGCGGGGCACCCGGCCCTGGTGTCCTCCGACGGACGGACCGTCGTGTGGTGGGAGGCGCGGGGCGACCGCGGCCACTACGATGCCGCCGTGGGGGTGTTCGCCGCCTCGGTGCGGGGCGGGCAGCCTCGGGAGCTCGTTACGCTGTGGGGCGCGCGGGTGGTGGGCATCCTGCCCGAAGGCCGGCGGGTGGTCGTCACCGGCCGCCCGGTGCGCGATCGCCCCGACTTCGTGCTGGCCACCATCGACGTCGAGTCGGGGAAGTTGACGCAAATCGCCAAGGGGGCCTGGTTGTCGGACGCGGTGATCTCGCCATCGGGGGAGTGGGTGGCCTACGTCGTGAGCTTGGATTCACGAAACAGCGACGCAAATGGCGTGTGGCTAGCCTCCACTGAGGGGGCAGCACCCCAGAGGCTGCCCTTCGAAGGAGCGTATCGTTGGCGCGACGGCAGCCGCCTCGCCTACATACCCCTGGACATGACCGCCGCCACGGATAGCGTGTGGGAAGACGATGGTACCTCCCGCCGCGCGGCGCGCCTCGTCGGCCCCGCCCTAAG
>CAZXNP010000286.1:0-3227 GCA_964642035.1 uncultured Anaerolineales bacterium
TTTCCACCCGCCGGAGCGCGCGCAGCACGCCTGCCGCCGGCCCTGCGGTCAACAGCGTCAGGCTATCCGGATCGATGCGCTCTCCCGGGTCGGACTTGTAACGATCGAAGCGGTAACCCGCGAGCAGGAAGCCCTCGGCGACGGCCGCGGGCACAGCCGTTCCCTTACCGGCGCCGCTCGCACATGCCACCCGGCGCGCTCCCTGGCGTCTCGCCTCGGCACGGACCAGAGCCCCGTACCGGCGCCACGTCTCGCTCTCGCCGCGGCCGCCCTTCCCGACTCCGATGAGAGCCACGCAGCGGCTCGGCAGAATGCCACCGCCAACCGGATGGACGAGCACATCCCCGGCACGGCCCCTGAATCGTGATTCCCGAGCTCGCTCGCTGAGTCGGTGGTCCAGCGCTCTGTCGACCCCGGCAAGGGTGGCCGGCAGTTTCTTGTCCTCCTGGACCGCAACCGCCAGGAGATCGCAGGCCACCGCATGGAGTGCGGCCGATTGGACGTGGAAACGCACAGGAAATGGACTCGTCAGCGAGATTCCACGGTCAGCCTCGCCTGGATCCAGTGCTCAGCTCGGGAAGGGTGGCCATCCCGTCGCGAGAGCTAGTCCTGACCGGCCGCCTTCTTTAACGGAATCGCCGTGGCACCGCCGTTCCATCCGGACTGACCGTTATGTCCGCCCGCATCATCACCACAGCTTCCCGGATGGAGGAGATTTCTGCTGGCTCTCTCGAGCTGCTCCGTGCGCCATCTGCGCAGTCCAGCACGTATGTACTCCGGGTTGAGCTCCAGCACTTCACATACTCGAGGGAACGAGAAGGCGGCCCCGGTATCGGCGCCCATTAGCCATTCCTCGGCCTCCTCGAATAGGGCCCGGCCGCGCTTGTCGGCCGCCAGCAAATACTTCTTGAAACAGTGCGTGGCATCCTCGAGCACCGCGACCAGAAGCTCTCGCTCTCCCCGCGACGCCGCGGCACCCCGTGGCTCCACATAAAGCTGTTCGGCCAGGAGGACGTCAGGTTGCACTGCCACCGAATTACGTGAACTGGAAGATATCCCGCCACTTCTACCCATGCTCTGCGCCGTTCGTTGTGATGGGTGCGGACGCGGGGCATCACGGCATGCCGCACCGTTATTTTCCTAATGGCGCGCTCCATGCTTTCCCCCACCCTTCCAGGCCACCTTCCCCGCTCGCGAGAGTGGCCTCCACATCAACCCCTGGGCACGCCGCCCAGACTTCCTCATCAGAAAACGACGGCCCGCCCGTCCCCTGACTCCGCGATCCATCGCTGCACGACCGCTCTCCGCCTCCCCACCAGCGACGCGCGAACATCCCCGGTGTGGATAAAGAGCCTGCTGCGAAAATCGGGAGAACGGGTTCGGGCAACGATCTACTGGGCCGCCGGATCGTCTAAGAAAGCACTATCACGGCTCCTCGCCGCGACACAGCTCCTCTCAAAGCCAGCCTTGGCTATCCCCCTTTGTCAGCATTCTTCCGAGCCAACGTCTCGTCGCATTATGTAGCAAACATGCACCCGAAAAGCCATACCCTCGGAGACGCCGGCGGCCGCCGTCAGCCGAAGAAAAGAGACAGCGTTTTGCCCGATACAGCGGTTGCCGAGGGCGGCAAAACAGCGCCCCGAATGCGAGGGAATAGAGATGTCAGCGAGACCCGCCGAGGACCCGTTTCTCGCCGCCGTGCGGCCCTCTCGAGGTGGATCCGCCTGTGGTGCGTGCCGGGTCGAGCTTAGAGCGGTACAGGGGTGATAGGCGCCGTAATCGCGCCACCTCGGTGGATACCCGATCGACGACACACTCGACCTCGTCCTCCGTCGTGAAACGGCCCAGCCCGAACCTGATCGAGCTGTGCGCCAGCTCGTCCGTCACGTGTATGGCTCGCAGGACGTAGGACGGCTCCAGCGTCGCCGACGTGCAGGCCGAGCCCGAAGAGACCGCGATCGCTGGCAGGTCGGCCTCGCTGGATCCGCCCAGAGTCATCAACAGGGATTCGCCCTCGACGTATCCAAAGCTTAGGTTAAGGTTTCCAGGCAGCCGCAGCTCGGGGTGCCCATTCAGGTACACCTCGTCCACGCGCGCGGTGATGCCGTGGTGCAGTTGCTCGCGGAGCAGCCGCACGCGCCCGGCCTCATCTCCCATCTCCGCACCCGCTACCTCACAGGCCGCGCCGAGGCCCACTATGCCGGGAACGTTGAGGGTACCCGAGCGAATACCTCGCTCCTGTCCGCCTCCGTGCAGCAGGGGAGCCACGCGCACGCGTGGGTCACGAGACCGCACGTACAGCGCGCCGACGCCCTTGGGGCCGTAAATCTTGTGACCGCTGATCGCCAGAAGGTCTATCCCCATGCCTTCGACGTCGATCGGCACCTTGCCCACCGCCTGTGCCGCGTCGCAATGGAAGAGAACGCCGCGCCGTTTCGCCAGGCGCCCTATCTCCTCCACCGGGTGGAGCGTTCCAATCTCGTTATTGGCCGCCATGACGCTTATCAGCACCGTCCGGTCCGTTATGGCGGCATCGATCCTGTCGACGTCAACGCTACCGTATCTATCGACCGGCAGGTAGGTGACCCGGGCCTGTGATGCCCGCTCGCAGGCCTTACACGCATCGAGCACGGCGCGATGCTCGGTCACGACGGTGACCACGTGGTCGCCCCTGTCTCTATAGAACTCGAGGGCTCCCTTCACGGCGATGTTATCGGCCTCCGTGGCACCGCTCACGAATATGATCTCGGCTGGCCTTGCGCCGATCAGATTCGCCACCTGCTGGCGCGCTGCCTCCACGGCATCATTCGCCTCCCATCCGAAGCAATGGTTGCGGCTCGCCGCGTTCCCGAAACGCTCCCCGAAATAGGGCATCATCGCCCGCAGCACCCGGGGGTCCACGGGCGTCGTCGCGTGATAATCCATGTAGATACGCCGCGCGGGCGTTCCCATCGTCAGTCCCGTCCTCTCATCTTGGCGCCGCCGAAACCGCGAGAGTCCTATTTTTCAATTAACCCTCACCCGACCTTTGAAGTCAACTTAGGGTTCGCTGCCAAGAATAACTTCCCAGAATTCGCGCCCGGATTTGCGCCAGATTCGGTCGCGACGATTGAGCGAATCCACAGGCGTAGTCTGGGCTACGTCGAGGAATTCGCGATTGAGGAGCGGCCGAAGATGGCGTGAAGACGGGATGCGAAAATGGGAAGTTATTCTTGCGCGAGCCCTTA
>CAZXNP010000287.1:0-3217 GCA_964642035.1 uncultured Anaerolineales bacterium
GTTCCGGTGAAGGACTACAAGTTGCCTTGGGACGAGGTGGCGCAGAGTTACGGCTGGGAGCATGGTGAAAGCCACGCGCTGGGTCTGGCCCACGTGGCGCACGCCCCACGCAGCCAAATACAACAGCCCCCCGAGCGCTGCGCCCACGCCCGCCACATCCACGCCGATGAAGCCCTGGGCGTCGCGCAAGATACCTCGAGCCGCGGCGTAATCGCGCCGGGCGAGCATTCCTTCGACGACCCGGGTATCCACCTGATACAGGAGGTGCGACTGCCACGCGCCGTCGAGGTACGATGGCAGCCACCCGCGCCAGGCCGCCTCTAACACGTCGGCTTCGTCCCCGAAGGCCACGGCCAAGGCATCGGCCCACCCCAGTCCGCCCCCCATGGACTCGAAGAAGGTCGCGAAGCCGGCCAAGCCGCCCTGGCGCAGCAGAAAGTGGGCCACCGAGGACGCCAAGGGATAGGTGTCCGCCGGCTCCAGGTAGTACCCCCCCGGCGCCGCCAGGTCGGACCAGGGGTGGAGATGGCCGTCGGCCAGCCCCCGACGCAGCCGCGCCACCCCGGCGGCGCGGCCCCTCCGAGGCGCCTCGAGGACCCGGGCGAAACCCTCGACCCACAAGGGCGGCGCCCGGCCCTTGGACAGATGAATCGCCATGGCCCGGCCCAGGCCGTGGCGGAGGGCATCGTCGAGGCCCTCCGGCCCGGCGGAGGTGGCGTGGTCGACGGGGATGCTCACCTCCCGGGTGCTTCGGCCGCCGTCGACCAGAAGGCCGTCCACCTCGAAGGCCAGGGGCCGGGCGGACAGGAAGGCCTGAGTTGTGGGGAAGAGACGCACCGTCATGGGGCCAGGCAGCCCTCGCCCCATGGACGCCGTCAGACCGTCGTAGATTGCGTCGCCCCGGGCAACGAGGCGCTCGGCCGCCTGGGTCGTGTCCGGCCCAAACACGATAACCAGGCGCCCGGTGGCCCGCTCATCGGCGCCTTGGGCTCCGGCGCCCGCGGCCCCATGGGCCGCCGCAGCGATAGCCAAGACCACCAGCCCCGGGCCGCTCCAACCGAGTACCCCCTTCATGCGCCTTGCCACCCCTGACGTTAGGGGGACGGCGGCTTCACCCCCGCCGGGTCCCTGGCCAGGAGGATAGCAAAGCGATACGGCCACTCCCGACTGACAGAGACCTTCGCCCACGCAGTGCGCTGGTCGTGGGGCAGCCCTAGCTCGTCGGGGCGCACGAATAGCAGATCCCGCCTCAACTCAGTGGGCATCTCGGTGGCCGCCAGGGCCCAGTTGCCGGCCGCCATGTGATCGCGGTACCAGTCGACAAGGAGACCGAGGCCGGCACACTCAAGGCCGTAGCCCTCGGTGCCGGCGTCGAAGCCTTGGTAGTGGCTGCCGGGGGGCACCGGAACCTCGAGGAGTCGTCGAGCCGCCTGGGGCTGACCGTCGGCGAGCCGGGCCACGTCGTCGGGGCATGACCGGCGACGCTTCAAGGTCACGGTTGGTGTGTCGCCGCTGACGCCGACCACCATCTCCTCGCCACCGGAAAAGAACACTCGACCCGGACCCTCGCCGGGGGGCTCCAAGCGCTCGTACTGCCAGCCATAGTCCGGCATGTTCACCTCGTACCACCGTTGCACCACCGACGCCAAGGCGCCGGCAACAGCATAAGTCTCCCGGTGCCGCCAGCCTCCAACCACGCCGGTCTCGAGGGACATGGCCACCGCGTCGGCCGGAAGAGGCACGTCGGGAAAGAGGAGGGACCGGCCATCGGCGGGGGCCAGACCAGCCTCGTCGCGTCGAAGCCGGATGTGGGTATAGCCCCCCTCGGCCGGCACAGCCTCAACCGTCACGTCGGGAGCGGCATCCGGAGGGGCCATGGCGACGGCGACCCAGCCCGGGGATCGCCGGGGCGGCACCTCGCCGCGCCAGCCCACCGCCTCGAAGGCATCGGTCTGGAGGGCCGCCGTCGCATCCAGGTCCATGCACGCCGTGCGCCACGTCTCGACCACCTGTCGGTCCTCCAGGACCCGCTCGAAAGCCAAGAGCGTGGCACCCATGACACCCGGCGTGGTTGCCAGGTATACCGACGACGGTGGCGGCCCAAGGTTCGCGGGCAGACACGTGGCGTGACCCAGGCCGATTTCCGTGGCGCCGCTGCCATCGGGCCATGCGCCGGCGAGCAGCCGCTTGTCGCCCCGCTCGAAGCGGCGCACGGACACGGGCCCGAGGACTCGGCTGTCCCCGGGCAGCCAACCGGCGGACGCCAGGGTGGCGCTCACCGCCTTCGCCGCCGCCGCCGGCGGCCCGTCGAAGACGACCTCTTCCGCCAACTGGTCGGCGGGATCGTAGCGACGCCGCCGGGCACCGGGCGGTAAGGGTACCCCCGCCTCCAGGGCGGCCACGGCCGGCAGGGCTGCCCGGGCCTCAGTCCGCGCCACCAGGGCCGCGCCGCCATCGGCGGTGCCGACTAGGACGAGGTGCAAGGACTGGCCGTACCTCACCCATCGGCCCTGGCGCCCGGGCACTGGCTGCCAGCCGTACGACGGCAACCGGACCCGATACCAAGCTTCCACCTGAGGTCGGCTGGTCTCCGGGAGCCGATAAGTGGCCACGGCGTCGTCCAGCGGATCACCGGCCGGAGCCTCGAAAAACGTCAGCCGGGCACCGGGGTAGACCGGAAGGCCGTCGAGGACCCGGGAGGCCACGGCGGGGTCTGGCGGCGGCGCCGGCTCGGGAGCCGCCGGCCTACCCCGGGCGGGCAGCTGGGGCAGAAAGAGGGCGCCATACGCAGCCCGGTAATATCACAGACTTCGCCGACAACTCTACGCACCCATGTGGTTGCGCCCTTGTGGTGTCCGAAAAAACCTCTAAGTGGTATAGCCATCGCTCAAATGCTCAGTCCGTGCCCTTCTGCTCGAAGCCGAAATCATGCTTCGCCCGCATCGCCTTCGGTCATGTCAAGAAAGTGCGCGTAATCGGTGCCCTTCAGCCAGTCTTTTACTTCTCCCCAGTTGGCAATGTTCCTGGCAAGATCGTGGCTCATGGACCTCTCCAGGCCAGTGCTGGCCCATATCCTCTCAGGGCTGTATCCAAGATGGGCAAATACCCTTGTGACTGCTTCCAGATGCCCTGACGCATCTTGAAGGTAATCCTCGTAGAATATCCCAACATGAGGGAGACTGGCAACCTGTGGATATTCGTCGTTTCTGCGTTTCTG
>CAZXNP010000288.1:0-3202 GCA_964642035.1 uncultured Anaerolineales bacterium
AGGATTTGCTAATAAAGTTTTTACAACATCAAGTGTGTCAGCAGGTAAACAATATTGGGATGATGTATTAAAATACTTAAAAGGTGAAATACCTCTTAAAAATTTACCTGAAGTTTTAAGACAACCTGCTAGAGATATTCAACAAACTATAGAAGGGTTAAGTAAGAAAATTAAACCTTATGTAAAAAATGAAGAAATAAAAAAAGAAATTGTAGACGGTATGGGTAAATACTTAACTACATCTTATGAAATATTTCAAGGAAGTTTTAAACCAGATCAAACTAAAATTACTGCAGCAACTAATTACTTTGTAGATTTAATTAAAAAAACAAATAAAAAATATAAAAATGTAAAAGAAGGAGATAAGTTGTGGCCAGAAATATCTAGGTTAGCTTCTCAAAAAGTAGATGAAATAATACAGTATGGTAAAGAAGGAGCTAGTCCTATAAAAAGAATGCAGGCTATAACTTCTTTAGTTACACCAGATAAAATTTTAGCTAAAAAACAAACACTACCAAAAGTTATTGAAGACTTGATGGGTAAAATAAATAATCCTATTACTGTCATTACAGATACTGTTACACAACAAGCGCAGTTGTTGTCTCATTTGTTTACACACAAACAAATATTAAAAGAAGGATTAAGATCTGGTTGGATTGTAACAGATCCAGAAAAATTTGCTATGGAAGGTGTACAAAAATATGTAGCAAAGTCTTTAGTACCAATACAAACTATAGCAAGAACATCAAACATTGACATAGCAAAAATATATACCAGAGGTAAGAAAGGTAATTATTTTACAACACCCGAGATTGCTAATGGTATTGCAAGTGATGCATTAGCCACGGATTTTTTATTGCAGTGGGCACCATATAAAGCTTTTCTCGCAGCAAAAACTACAGCACAGTTAAGTAAAACGGTTTTATCTTTAATGACACAAACAAGAAACTTTGAAACTGCTATGTTCTTTTCATTGATGCAAGGACACATTGGTGCCCATGCAAGTGTACTAGATGCAATGAAATATGTATTTGGCGAAGTAGTAGGTAGTGGAAGAATTAATCCTAACGTTATGAGAAAAAAATTAAAAGAATATTCTGACGAAGGAATAATAGATAGTTCAGTTGTAGCTGGTGAGGTAGAAGCAATCATCGGTGATATTGCTGCTAATAGATTTGCTAACACCGATCAATTGTTTAAGTACATGTTACAAAATCCTATTTTTAGAAAAGCAACAGAATTTTATCAAGCATCTGATAACGTATGGAAAGCATACGGATATGAATTTACTAAATCACAAATGTTAGCAGCTATACCTTTAAGAGGACTAACAGTCGATGCTGCTAAAAAATTAGGTTATGTAGTAGAATCTGGCAGAACAGTGCCATACAAATGGCAAGATCTTGTATCTAATCAGTTTAAAGAAGTATTTAAAATGAGATGGAATCCATTAAATTTAGATGGTTCTGAAAAAACATATGGTAAAGCTTTACGAGAGATTGCAGCTAAATATATTGTGGATGTTTATCCAAACTATAACATGGTCCCTAGTATAGTTAGAAACTGGAGAAGATTACCGGTTGGTAACTTCGTAGCTTTTAGATCAGAAACAATTAGAAACATATACAATACACTAGCGTATGGTACCAGGGAACTAACATCTAGTAACCCATTCTTACGACAAATGGGAGCAAGAAGATTAATAGGATTAAACGCTACATTATATGGTTTCCAAGAAGGATTGTTTGCAGCAACAGGTGCTATTACAAACATAGACGAAGATTTTATTAGAAAATATCAAAGATGGTTTTCACCATGGTATGATAAAAACTCTACTATATATCCCATTAGTAAGATACGTGATGATAAAACATTTTGGACTTTAAACTGGAGTCGAGAGCAACCTTTTGAGGGAGTGCAGGATGCAGTAGAAGCCGTAACGAGTAAGATGTTTAACACTGATCAAAGTGATGATGCAATCTATACAAGATTTTTTAAAGGTTTCTTTTATGATTACGATGAAAAGAAAAAAGGTGGTTTTACATTACTATTTGAGCCATTCTTAGAAGAAGCTATTTTAACAGAAGCAATATTAGATATTACTCCTAAATCTTTTGGTGTGCCAGGTGCAAGAGGTGGTGAAACAAAAACAGGTAGTATTATATTTGATATGAGAAATGATTCTTTTGATGTTATATTAGGAAAAAGTGTAGCGCATTTAATTGATGCAATAAATCCTACTACATTTAAAAACGTATCTAAAGTTTTAAAAGCAGCAGAGGGAGATTTAACTAAATCAGCAGATAAATACAACACAACTAACGAACTGTTAAAATTATTTTTAGGATTAGGTGCTAAAAAAGAAAACCCTAAAAACAGTATTACATATGTAATTAATGATTTTACTGGAAGAATTACAGATGCAGACAGAGACTTTAAACGAGACACGACTAATCCTCAAAAAATAATAGAAGATCCTTTTTTATTACCTAAAGAATTTAATGATTTACAGATGAATAAGTATAGAGAATATAGCAGAGCGTACGAATTTGTAAAATTTTTACAAGACGATTTAAAATTATCACGTTATGAAATTGTAAAAGAACTTAGAAACAGAAGAGGTTTTAGTCAAGTTACAATTAATATGTTGTTAAGTGGTAAGTTTAATGCAAGTAATTTACCACCATTAGAAGTAACATCTATTTATCCTAAAATGTTAGAAAGAATTAAAAAAAATAATCCTGAAAAATATGGTGACCTTAAATTAACTGACATTTTTGATCGATCAGAATTGATTGGTATTAAAAATAAATGGATGAGAGTGCCATTAGGATTAGATGGTGAACAATTAGAACATTGGTTTTTAACAGGAGAGCTATTAGAAAAAGAACCTGTACAAATAGAACCACAATCAAGTATTATACCTGAAGAAAAAACTACACAAGTATCTGAAGCTATAACTATTCCAAACAATGTACCTGTTGAAACAGCAAATGTATCAGAAGAAGTTATAAAAACTGCAGCATTGCCTAATAATATTAATAAGGATACAGGCTTGACAGCAACAGAGGAAGCATTATTATCCAACACTGAAAAAGCTTTACGAAGAAAACAAAGGAACGTAACAACATAATGGCTAAAGATAACGCATTACAAAAAATAGAATCTCATGAAAAACTTTGCAGAATTATGCAAAAACAAA
>CAZXNP010000289.1:0-3194 GCA_964642035.1 uncultured Anaerolineales bacterium
TGCAAAAAGAAGCAGGACAAAAGCGGCACCAAGTAGAAAAAGTAGTGCATGGCAGTAGATCACCGCTTCCTGAAAAGTAATCAGTCCATAACTGAATACATATCTCAGCAGCACCGAAACAATCTGGAAAAATAGCATCGCAAGCGCACACCAGGCGACCCCTTTGCCAAGTGCACGATTGACTGCTTCAATCGATTCGACCAATACCTTCATCACGTGGCCACTCAAGTAAGCGATTGATTGCGTTGGACCGGGGGCCGGTGCTGGCCATTCATTCGGTGGTGGTTGCCCGGAAATACCGTAGAAAAGGATACGGACTCGCTTAGTTGCAGGCCTCTTGTGTATGAGTGCGGTGCGGCCGCGTCGCCTAGAGCGCCTGGGCGCGGGCATTGCGTCCGTTTGGGATTAGTGTTAGACTACCCCTCCTTTGCGACGGGATGCGCGGCCAGTCCGCCTGCCTGTTCGGTCCAGCGGATCGGAGCACACCTTGACTAAGGCGACCCGTTTATGGATAATCGAGCGCAATGTTACGATAACCGTATGATGGGTGTCGTCGCCGAAGAGGCGGGCTCCTCGTCAGCCGGCGGCGTTCCCTTCAATGTCCCTCGTGCGTCCCGGTTCTCCAGGGAGGTAGCGCAATGAGACGAATCGTCACGCGGATTCCGGGCCGGGGCCTCACGGTGGCCGGCTTGGCGGCGGCGAGCCTGGCGGCGGGACTGCATGCCGGGGCCCAGGCGGCACCGGCACGCCAGACGACGCCCCGGGTCGTGGTGGTTGGGTATCCGGATCTGGCGGGCAACGGCCCCGCCGCCCCGGGCTGCACGGGCTGTGACCTGAACTTCACCAACGGAGACACCCTGGCCCAGGCCTCCAACCCGCTGCCACTCCTCGAATTCATCCTCAAGGACGCCCAGGGCGCCGAGCTGCAACGGAAGATGACCAGCGCCCTATCCGATGGGCGTCGACCTACGTCCTTTGACGTCGCAGCCCCGGGCACCTTCACTGTGGAGGTGTCCCAGGTGCCGACGGATTGGCAGGTGTGCACCAACGACTCGGCCTCCAAGACCGTGACCGCGGCCGACTTTGACGTGGATCAGCGGGTCCAGGTCGACTTCTACTTCTGGCGGGGCTGCAGCATTGCCACCGCCACGGCTACAGCCACGGGTGGGCCCACGAGCCCGGCCACGGCCACGTCCCCAGGCCCGACGCCCTCCGCCCCGGCGGCCACCCCCACAGTGGGGGGGTTGCCGACGATTCCGCCGCCATTGCCGACGGCCACGTCCTCGGGTGGTGCCCCACGGCCCGGTGCCCCTTCCGGTGGCACCACGACTCAAGAGGACCGCCAGGTGCAGGACGAGCCCCCGCTGGCCTTGGGGGGTGGCTCAGGGGAGATTCGCGGCTTGGTGTACATAGATCTGAATCAGGACGGAGCTCTTGGGAAGGTGGAGCCGGGCCTTGGCCCGGTGGTGGTGCGCCTTAGCGGCATGGGCCGCCGGGCGGAGATCACCACGCCTATCGCCGGCACCTTCAACTTCGCAAACCTGCCCGACGGCGCCTACGACATCAGCGTTGAAGCGCCCGCCGGCTACCGCCTCACCACCACGGGCCGCTTCGACGCCGTGGCCGTGACAGGCGAAACGATAATGGGCATCGACTTTGGACTGTTTCCGGAGGCCGGCCTGCAGAGCCTGCGGGTTCCTCCTCAATCAGTGCCGCCGCCGCGGTTCCCCAGCACTGGGGCCGACCCGGTAGGCGGTGCGCCCCTGCTCATCGGCTTGGTGGCCCTGGCAGGGCTGCTGGCAACCCTCGGCCTGGCTGTCGAACGACGGCCCGGCTGGCGCTCTTGAATCGGCTTAGGAAAGGAAGGACGGCCATGATGCGCAATCGTCTCGAGGCCCGCTGGATCGCGGTGCCGCTTTTGGCCATTGGCCTGTCGGTTCTGCAGGCGGGCACCGCGGCCTCGGCCCCCATGCTGCAGACGTCGAAGATCACCGCCGCCGGCTTTGTCGACGCCTTCCCGGCGGACGATCCGAACTGCCCAGGGTGCAATGGCACCTACGATCCGGAGGACCGGGCCCTGGCGGCCCAGGACCCGCTGCCATCGATGGAATTCGTGGTGCGGGGCCCGACGGGTCAGGAGCTCGGCCGGATGTCTACCCAAGACTTCCTTGGGGTTCAGCGGGCGGAGTTCGACGTCCCCATCGAAGACAGCTACACCGTGGAGCTCGTGGCGGACCCGACGAGCTGGCAGCTGTGCCCGAACGAGGCTCGCACCCGCACCCTCACCCAGGCGGATTTCCGCCTCGGGACGGTGACGGTGCAGTACGACTTCACCAAGGGCTGTTCACTGGCTGGGCCAACCGCGACCCCGCGGCCGGGCCCGACGGCGACCCTGCGCCCTGGCGAGACCCCGGAGCCCACATCGGTCAGTAAGGCCACCTCGTCACCCTCCAAGAAGAAGAAGGAGGAGGGTGGTCCCTTCGGCCAGATCCGGGGCGTGGCCTTCATCGATCACAACCAGAACGGCAAGATCGACGCTGGCGAACCGGGGCTGAACGACGTCAAGGTGAACCTCGGCGGTGGTGGCCTGGAGGTGTCTCAGATCACTCCGGCGGACGGTACGTACAACTTCCCGGGCCTCGGCCCCGGCACCTTCGATGTGTTTGTCGATCCGGGACCCGAGTGGCGGGTCACCACGCCGAAGAAGTACAGCGTCCCGGTGAACGGCACCGACGTCGCGGGCATCGACTTTGGCATGGTCCGAGTGGGGGCCGCGCCCACCGATGGTGCGGCGTCGGCGCCTCGCACGGCCAGGCACTTCCTCATTCCCGCCCCCGGGGCGGGGATTCGGTTGCCGAGCACTGGCCTCGCCGAGATACCGCGGGCGCCCCTCCTGGGCCTAGCGGCGGCAGTCTTCGGCGCCCTGGCGGTGGTTGGTTACTCGGCCGATCGTCGCGGCAAACGGCGCCAGTAGCGCCAGGCACCGAGGGGGTCGTTTTCGCCCCCGCTGGCATACCCCGGGCGCGAGGTGCCCGGCGGTGGGCGGACCGACGGGCCACGGGGCCAATGTGCCCCGTGGCCTGCCGGCATTATCCGCTCCCCGCCGCGCCGCCCTGGCCGCCGCCCTCGGTCTCATCGCGGCCATGCCCCCGGTGCCGACCGTACTGTGCTGTGGGCCTCGCGGGCCTCGGGGC
>CAZXNP010000290.1:0-3193 GCA_964642035.1 uncultured Anaerolineales bacterium
GCGATGGCGCCCCCGCGTGTGTCTCCGCCGGGGAGGCAGTGCTGGCCGTCCTCGGGGCGCTCTGGGGCTGGCCGCGTGGAAGCACCCCACCGCCCGTGGTGGTGGCCTCGGCCCGAGCCGTTCTCCTGACCACGCTAGCCAGGGACGAGTTCGAGGCGGGATGCCTGGTCGTGCACACGGGCCAGGCGATGGGTCTGAGCGCCCTGGTCGCCGCCCTGATGGCCATGGGCTACGAGGTGGCCCCGGCCGTCACCGCCCCCGGCGAAATGGCTCGCCGAGGAGGGATCGTCGACATCTACCCGCCGACGGAGCCCGGACCGGTTCGGATCGAGTGGTTCGGAGACAGTATCGAGTCGCTGCGGCGGTACGATCCCGAGTCGCAGCGCAGCCTCACTAGCATGGACGAGGTCCATCTGACTCCCGCCGCCGAGGCGCTTCCAGGCCGCGGCCCCGCGGTGGCAACGGTTCTGGAGGGCCTTGACACGTCCCGGCTACATCCCCTGGCTCAAATCGAGCTGCGGCGACACCGCGAACACCTTGCCGCCACCGAGGGCTTCGCCGCCATGGGCTTCTACGGCCCGCTGCTCCATCCAGAAGGCCAGACTGCCCTCGACCACTTGCCGGCCGACGCCTGGCTCATGGTGGACGATCCCCAGCGAGTCCTCGTCGCTGCCGAAGGGGTCGGCGAACAAGCGGCAACCGTGCGGGGGGAGCAGGTAGCGGCGGGCGAGCTGCCCCCAGATTGGCCCGGTCGGCCCGTGGCTCCGGCCACCGACCTGGCTCGGGCCATGGAGCGGCATCCGGTGGCAGTCCTCGGTCAACCAGGGGCCGAGTCCAGCCGGGGCGACCTCTCGGCCGCCTTCGGGGCACCGCCACGCTTTGGTGGCCGCGTCGACGAGTCAGTGTTAGAGGCGGCCCGGCTGGCCGAGGACGGCAAGTCAGTGGTTATGGTATCCCGACAGGCGCCCCGATTGGCCGAAATGCTCGGCGAGGCCGGCCTGGACATCGCCCCGACGCGGCGTCTGGTCGAGGCCCCTGGCCCCGGGGGTCTCGCCCTAGTGCATGGCGTGCTCGACGCCGGCTGGACCTTCGGCGGCGAAGAGGTAACTACGGTCCTCCTCACCGACGGCGAGCTCTTCGGCTGGCGCATGCCCCGGCGGCGCTGGACCCCTCGGGGGGCAGCGTCCGCCCGGGCCGCAGATTATTTCTCCGAGTACGTTCCAGGAGACCACGTTGTCCACATCGAGCACGGAATCGGAGTGTTCCAAGGTATAGAGCGAATGAAGGTCGGGGAGGTGGACCGTGACTATCTCCACCTTGCCTATGCCCAAGGCGACGTGCTCTACGTGCCCACTCACCAGGCCGACAGGGTGGCCCGCTATGTCGGGGTGGGTGACGTGGAGCCGCCCATCAGCCGCCTTGGAACCACTGACTGGGAGCGGGCCAAGCAGCGCGCCCGCAGGGCCGTGGAGGACATTGCCGAGGAGCTTCTGGCCCTGTACGCCCGTCGCGAGATGGCCCGGCGCGGGGCCTTCGCCGCTGACACGCCATGGCAAGCGGCCATGGAGGCCGCTTTCCCATACGTAGAGACCGACGACCAAGCCAAGGCCATCGCCGCCGTCAAGACGGACATGGAAAGTGAGCGGCCCATGGACCGGCTGGTCGTGGGTGACGTGGGTTTCGGAAAGACGGAGGTGGCGGTAAGGGCAGCCTTCAAGGCGGTGATGGACGGCCGGCAGGTGGCGGTGCTTGTGCCCACAACCGTCCTGGCCCAACAGCACTACGACACCTTTCGGCGCCGGATGGCGGCCTTCCCCGTGAGAGTCGAGCAGCTGTCGAGATTCCGCTCGCGCAAGGATCAGAAGGCAGTGGTGGCATGCCTGGCTTCCGGCGAGGTGGATGTGGTGATCGGCACCCATCGCCTCCTCGGAGACGATGTCGCGTTTCGCGATCTGGGCCTCCTCATCGTCGATGAGGAGCACCGCTTCGGCGTGAAGCACAAGGAGCGCCTCAGGGAGATGAAGGCGGATGTCGACACCCTCACCCTTACGGCAACGCCGATACCCCGCACCATGCACATGGCGCTGTCGGGGCTCCGGGACCTGAGCACTATCGATACCCCCCCCGAGGAGCGACTGCCGGTCGTGACCAACGTGGGGCCCTACGATGACGGGGTGGTGCGCCAGGCCCTGCGGCGGGAGCTGGGACGCGGGGGACAGGTCTTCTATGTCTTCAACAGGGTCCGGGGAATCGAGATGACCGCCCGCAAGGTGCAGCGCCTGGTGCCCGATGCCCGGGTGGAGGTGGCCCACGGCCAGATGCCCGAAGACCTGTTGGCCGAGGCCATGCTGCGCTTTGTAGCGGGCGCCGTGGATGTGCTGGTGTGCACGAGCATCATCGAGAGCGGCCTCGACATCCCCAACGCGAATACCCTCATCGTCGAGGCGGCCCATAGATTCGGCATTGCCCAGCTCCACCAGTTGAGGGGCCGTGTGGGCCGGGGCGCGCAGCGGGCGTACGCGTACTTCTTGATCCCAGCCGGGGCCTCCCTGCCGCCCGACGCCGCCTCGCGCCTCGACGCGGTGGCGGAAGCCGCGGACCTCGGCGCGGGTTTCCGTCTGGCCATGCGCGACCTGGAGATCCGCGGCGCCGGGGACATCTTGGGCTCCCGGCAACACGGCCAGGTGGCGGCAGTGGGCCTTGACCTGTACACCCGGCTCCTGGCGGAGGCCATCAAGAAGCTGAGGGCCGACACCCCTGGTAAGGGGGCTGATGTGTCGCGGGAACTCGCCGTCGTCGACCCCGGGGCCCTGCCAACCGTGGATCTGCCCCTCGATGCCTTCTTGCCGGAGTCGTACGTTGCGGAAACCGAGACCCGCACCCGCCTCTACCGCCGAATGGCAACCGCCGACGACCTGGCCGCGGTAGACGACCTCGCCCACGAGGTGGAGGATCGCTTCGGGAGAGCGCCACAGGTCGTCCGCAACCTCCTCGCCGTCCTTCGCCTGCGGGTGATGGCCCATCTGGCCCACGCCAGGGGCGTTGGCCTCGAGGGGGGCTTCGCCGTCATTCGCTGGCCGGGGCACCACGACCTCGACCGCCCGGCCCTGGCCCGGCGTCTGGCCCCCACTGCCCGGATCGGCCGTCATCAGGTGTCGCTGCCGGTTGCCGGCAATCCCGAAGACTGGCTACC
>CAZXNP010000291.1:0-3193 GCA_964642035.1 uncultured Anaerolineales bacterium
CATGCACGGCCGCCCTACGGGACAGGCGGTGGAGCGTTCCGGCAACACCATCACCATTGATGGCCGCTACGCCACGTATTACTACGAGGTGCGGACGGCCGCGGCCATGGCCACGCCAACACAAGCTGCCATCGCGACCACAACCCCCGGCGCACCGGCCGGCCGGGCATGGTTGCCGGTGTGCCGGCGGCCCTGACCCTCGGCTACCGACTTCCCCCCAGGCGGTTCAAAAGCCAGCGGGCCGTCCCGTTGCCAGGCTGATGAGCAACCAGCTCCGTCAGCGCCGTGATAGCCTCAAGGAGGCCCAGTCCCGTGGTGGAGTCTATGCCGACGATGCTCCGGAGCGGCCGGGGGCGCCAACATCGTCCCGGATCATGATCAGGAGCATCTTGAACCGCTCCGTGGCCGCCACGGCATGAGGCACGTTCGCCGGCAAGCGCAAGATCTCCCCCGCCCCGAGGGCGTGGTCCATGCCCCCTACTGTAACCTCGGCCCGTCCATCGAGGCCGAGCACCAATGCCTCGAAGGGGGCTTCGTGCTCACTCAGCCCCTCACCGGCGTCAAAGGCGAATACCGTGACGGTGCCCCCGCGGGCCTTGGCCAGGGTTTGGCTCACCACCGCGCCATCCTGGTGCATCACCAAGGCCGCCAGGTCCGCTGGCGTGTCGATCCGTGATGGTCTCACCGTGCCTGTCATTCCTTCTGGATCCGGGCCGAGGCGGCCGCGGCGAGGCACGATAACACGGCTCCGGCCTGCTGCACAGACATGGGCGGCGGCGTTGTAAGAAGCCCTCGGGCCATGCCATCCTTTGACAAGTCATTCTCGTTGGGCGGACGCACGGGGCGCCCGCCCGTGTCGGTTGTTGGCCGTGCCCCGTGAGTAGCTGCACCCGACGGGTCCGACGGACCCCATCCCCAGGCGATGGACATGCATCCACCAGACGCCAAAGAGATCACCCCCGAGCACCTCTATCTGTCACGCCGCGCCTTCATGCGGGCGGCTGCCCTGGCGGCCGGTTCCGGCGTGATCGCAGCCTGTGGGCGCGGCGGGGCGGATGCCGCCGCCCGGGGAATCGCCCCGCCTGGTACCGGGGGCGGCGCCGACCCCGCAAGCGGAGCATCCGGCGGCCGAGGGCCAGACCTGAGGCCGGGGGTCGTGGAACACGACTCCGACGAACAGGGCGAGTCCCTCACGGCCTTCGACGACGTGATCCACTACAACAACTTCTACGAGTTCTCCACCAACAAGCAGGCGGTGGCGCCCTTGGCGGCGAGTTTCGTGACCAAGCCGTGGTCGGTGGAGGTGGTCGGCATGTGTCGCCGCCCCCGCGCCTTCAACCTGGACGACCTGGCGGCCTTCGGCATCGAGGAGCGGGTGTACCGCCTCCGGTGCGTGGAGGGCTGGTCCATGGTCATTCCGTGGCGGGGCTTCCCCTTGGCCAGGCTCCTGGAGGCCGTGGAGCCCCTGCCCGAGGCCGCCTTCGTCCGTTTCGAGGCCCTGAACGATCCGGCCCGCATGCCTGGCCAAGGCAACACGTGGTACGACTGGCCGTACGCCGAGGGCCTGCGCATGGACGAGGCCATCCACGACCTCACCCTGCTCGCCACTGGGCTGTACGGCACCGACCTACCACCTCAGAACGGGGCGCCCGTGCGCCTGGTGGTGCCGTGGAAGTACGGCTTCAAGAGCATCAAGAGCATCGTCCGTATCGAGCTCCAATCGATGCAACCGGCCACCTTGTGGTCAACGGTCGCCCCCAGTGAGTACGGCTTCTACGCCAATGTCAACCCCGAGGTGGACCACCCCCGCTGGAGCCAGGCCAGCGAGAGACGCATCGGGGAGTTCCGTCGCCGGCGCACAATGATGTTCAATGGCTACGGCGAGCAGGTGGCGCACCTGTACGAGGGCATGGACCTCCGGGCAAACTTCTAGTGCGCCGCCGTCTGGAACGGACGCCAGGAGCCCGGCCCGAATGCCGAAGGAGCTCATCGTCCAGGATCCTTGTTCACGCGCTGGCCTTGGCGCCCCTGACCATCCTGGTGGTGGATACAATCACGGGTCGCCTCTCCGCCAACCCCATTCAGGATCTGACGATCCGTACGGGCCGGCCTGCCCTGGTGCTCTTGGTAGCCACCCTGGCCGTGACCCCGGCTTGCTCCATCCTTGGGCTCCGCCGCCTCGTCGCCTATCGCCGCACCCTGGGCCTCTACACCTTTCTTTATGCCCTGCTGCACTTTCTGGTGTTCATGGTGTTGGACTACGGCCTCGATCCGGTCCTGCTGCAAGATGCCATCGTGGAGAAGCCCTTCGCCTTGGCGGGGCTGAGCGCCTTCGTCATTCTGTTATCCCTGGCGGTGACCTCCACGGCCGCGTGGCAGAGGCGCCTGGGACGGAAGTGGAAGCACTTGCATCGCCTGATATACATCGCCGCGGTGCTCGTCATAGTGCACTACACTTGGGCGGTGAAGGCTGACGTCCGGCCTCCCCTTGCATGGGGCGCAGTCGTCCTCGGCCTCTTGGCGCTTCGCACCACTAGGCGCCGCACCCTCCGCCAGAGGGTGTTGGCCGCCCTGGGGCAACGGCCGAGGCCCATCCGCACCGGCGCCGCCCGAGGGCCGTAGGCCCTGGGGCCGGACTCCTTGACAGCCCAACGGCTGACAGGTTTACTCAAGCACCACCTCGCCTGCCGCCCGTAGGGTGTTTTTGTACTCGCCGATAGTGGGAGATGGCGCATGGACCGACCGCCCACGGTACACCAGCAGCGGTGGCTGATCGCCCGGTTTGCCGTCCCCATCAGCTTCGCCGTGACCCAAGCCGCCTTTTCGTGCTATGTCTCGCCTGAGACGAAGTACGAAACCGCCGACTACAGCGAGCCCCCGGCCGCCGAGTTCCTGACCGACGTGCCGCCGCGGAGGCCGGAGGCCCCCCCTTCGTGTGGCCCGCTGCCCCGGTGGGCCCCCAGGGCACCACTGATGTCATCCAGGTAAGTTACAAGGCACCGCCCGCCCCGGCGGTGCAGGTACACACCGTCACGGTCAGCGACGGCGAACGGCGGGTGGCTGCCAGCGCGGCCATCGACGCCCCAGGCCTCGATGCCGGCGCCGCGGCGCCTACCACGGCGGGGGGAACCGCCGCCGGGGACGCCGCCGGTGGGGGGCGCGCCGGCAAACGCCCGCGGGGGGGCCCCGCGTG
>CAZXNP010000292.1:0-3184 GCA_964642035.1 uncultured Anaerolineales bacterium
CTGGTGGACGCCTCTTAGGAGCCACTGTATCGCAGTATGGCAGGAGACGAACGAGGCATGGGCTTGAGGGAGTGGAATAAACGGATGACGAGGGGCTAGTTTGGGAGAGACTGACGGTATGGAAGGACAACTCGGTACGACTAAGGAACGGTGCGTAAATAGTGTACTTCCAGCAAGTGTGCGTGAAATCTGAGTTTCGATGGGCCTATAGTCATGATGAATGAATCATGATGAATGGAGGTCCTTATGAATCGAATCTATCCGTCGTCTAACGACCCCGAACTTGAGCAACTTGCCGAGCGTTTCAGCCGCTGGCGCCAGTGCCGTGCCACCCCTCGCGAGCGCATTCCTGTCTCCCTTTGGGATGAAGCGATTGCCCTGTGCCACACGAGACCCCTTTCCCGGGTGGCCAGACGTCTGGGTCTATGCACCAGTGATTTGAAAAAGCGATGTCAAATGCCCCAGCCTGACACAGCGCCGCCGACAGCACTTGAGGCGCCCCTGAATTTTGTCGAAGTGACCACAGCGTCATGGCCGATGTCGCCTTCGGTGCAACTCGATGTGCAACGGCCTGACGGCACCCGCCTGCACCTGGCCTGCCCACAGGCTGGCGCGCCACTGATTGAGCTGTTTCGCACGTTCTTGGCGGTGAAGTGATGATCCAACTGACGCCTCAAAGCCGTATCTTTTTAGCCACCGAGCCGGTCGATTTTAGAAAAGGTATTGATGGGCTCGGTGCCGTATGCCGCCGCGTCCTGGGTGACAATCCTCTCGGGGGGGCCGTCTACGTCTTTCGCAACCGCAGGGGTACGGCACTCAAAATTCTGTTCTACGATGGGCAGGGCTTCTGGTTGTGCACCAAACGGTTTTCTCAGGGCCGCTTGGCCTGGTGGCCCAAGCCGGGCCAGGCTCGGGTGAGCTTGTCGGCCAGAGAGTTGATGATTGTGCTTTGGAATGGCAATCCCGAGCGGGCTCGGATGGCTCAGGATTGGCGGCGCGTCGCCTAACGAGAGGCGAGCGTTGCTTGAAAGGTCCACGGCAGCCAGTTGGCCGGGTTGACAAAGACGGCTGCGCGGTTGTCCTGAAGGGCCACGAAGTATTCCATGGCATTGACGCCAGCCTGCACACACGTGGCAATCAGGCTGGTGAGCAGGCTGGCCACATAGGCACTGTAGTCGTTTTGGTAGAACAGCGAGTTTTTACGCTGACGAATGATCAGTTTCAAGGCGCGCTCGGCGGTGTTGTTGTCCAGGGGCGCGCCGCTCACGCGTAAAAACTGAGTCAGGGTCTGCCAGTGCGACAGGATATACGTGAAGGCCTTGCCCAACGAACTGTTGGGCTCGACCTCACGCTGTCGAAACTGTTTTTCCATCCACGCTTTGAGTTCGTTGAGGAGCGGTGCACTATAGGTTTGATGATGGGCGAGGCGCTCGGCATCACTCAGGTGGGCTTTTTGTGCCGCTTCGTCGTGATCAAAAACTTGTTTCAAAACGCCAATCACCTCATCACAAGCCTCGGGAAAAGTCTCTTCAATGTCGCTAAACTTGCGCCGGGCGTGGGCCAGACAGTGGCAGCGGATGAGCCCTGTTTCATCGGCCTCATTTCTGGACAGCGCATCGGACATGACCAGAGGCTTGTCGAGTCCGTCTTGGCGTTTCTCCAACAGCTCCTTCAAGTTCTCGCCGGCATGGTTGCGGCCGGAAAAATACAGGCAGATGGTGTGTTCGCCCACTTCCACCACCAACGCCGTGCTTTGCATGCCGGTGCGCTCGCTCGACTCCGAGGTCTGTGCTGCTGGCTCTTTTGCTTGTTGCCACTGGGCATTTTCTTTCATCAGCGACAAAATGCGTACCGGCGTGTCATCCTGGTAGATGAGGTGGCCTTGCGCGGCCAGAACCACCAGATACTCAAACACCATGTAGGCACTGTCGGCGACGCGTTCGACTTGATCCCACTGTGTGGCATCGGGCACCGGCACCCCGACCAGGGCCTGATACGCTTCGAGGCGATAAAAGGGCACGCCGAGATAATACCGGCTCATCACCAGGGCGGCCCGAGCCCGCGCGTTATACTTGGACTCACCGGCTTCGGGCGGCGCCTTGGCGGTGAACACCTGGCCACAGGCTGAACAGCGCAAGCGTTCTAACTCGTAACGTATGGCTGAGAGCACGGCATGGCCGTCGATGCGAATGGGCTGACTCGGCGGCAACGTGTACAAGGTGCCTTGGCCGCAAAGGGGACAGCGCTGACCTGGAGCGAGGTCTTGGTGACGACACTCGACCCGCTCAGCCCCGACATAGGCATCCGCCCCGAGGCGGCCATGGCCCGGGCGTTTGCTATCGTCTGCGCACTCGCCGCTCGTTTCGCCTGCCTCGGACGGCTCGGCCGTGGCTGAATCCGCTGGCTTGCCCGCATGGCCATCTGAACTCTCACAATCCTCAGAGGCACCTGACGTCACCGAGTCCCCATCTGAGTCGGTATCCCGTTTGCGCCGCTTCTTGGGCTTGCCGAAGATGAGGATGCGCAGCCGCTTCAAACTCAACTTGCTTTCTTGCAGGGCAAACACCAACCAAAAATAGAGTCGTAGCACCTGCACCAGAATCTGTCGGTCCTCGGGTGTACACGTGTCCTGTTCGATCCGCTCGATTAACGCCTCGCCTTGTTCGCGGCTTAAGTTGAGGTTTTTAGGTGCTTTCATCTTACGGTCCGATTTCACCGCGTGTCGAAGTCACGCGGCTGGGTACGTTGGCGCTTTGGGTGCGGCGTTGAGAGGCCATCGGGGGCTTGAGACCCCCCTTGGCTCCTTCAGCGTTCATCGCACCCTGAGCAAGCAAAGCCCGTGCCAAGCGGATTGGCTTGCCATGACAGGCTATTTTGGCAGATCAAGGACAGTGTGATGGGTTATCCCTGGCCCAATGTGGACCCTCGGTGGCCCACTCAAGCACGATAGGGATGGAGAAAAAAACAACGCGATCGGTTTCGGAAATCAAACTGCGTGAGTCACGGTCGTTTTGGAAGGGAGCGGGGGCAAAAAAACGTCAGCGCATGAAAAAAATACACGTTACCCACGTTTGCCGGAAGGACACGCACGACTACACCGCCGCGAAGCGGTTTAGTTCAACGAATCCTTTGACCCCCAAAGCGGCCTGAAAAAAATTGGCTCTCGAATGGCGCTGTCCCTCAC
>CAZXNP010000293.1:0-3157 GCA_964642035.1 uncultured Anaerolineales bacterium
CGGCTTCTTTATAGTAATGGCTATGAGAGCGATAATCATATGCACCGGAAAATTGTGAATGAGATCGCCAATCGAGTTGTGCTGAACACCTCACACCCTTATGCCGATAAGCCACCGGAAGAATATTTCCCTATCATCGAGGAGCATTACCCCGGTGCGTTGACAAAACAATTTATCCCAATGGATCCGTTGCTCTGGAAACTGGAGAATTTCCCAGACTTTTTGGCGGCGCGACGAGCATTGATCGCTCGAAAAATCAACGAATTCATGCATGCCTTGATTGTGGAGCCTGAAACTGTCCATGCCATGTCTATCGCCGAATTAATAGAACTCGGAGAGAGCACCACTATCGAATTTAAGAGTACATTACAATGGGATGTTGTTCAGGGAAAACAAGCCACATATCTGCGCCATTCTGTTATGAAAACTATCGCAGCATTTCTTAATTCATCTGGCGGGACGCTTGTCATCGGCGTTGAAGATGACGGTAATGTTTATGGTTTAGGAAAAGACCTGAAATTGACGAAGAATTCGTTGGATGGCTTCCAGCAATTGTTAGCATCGCTTTTCAATAAGCAGATTGGCCCCCACTATTTCCCATATATTCATATTCGGTTTGAAGAAGTTGTTGGGGAGCAGGTTTGTGTGGTTGAGGTGGATAAAGCACCTGAACCGGCATTTTTAAACTCCTCAAAGGGAAAAGAATTTTATGCGCGCATTGCCAGTACCAGCCATGCTCTTGATCCCGAGGAAACAGTAAAATACATCAGCATGAACTGGGATTGACAGGATGCAATATGAGCACCCGTTCAACCATCGAATGGACCCAATCCACCTGGAATCCTCTCACAGGCTGTACAAAAGTCAGTCCGGGCTGTAAAAACTGCTACGCAGAGCGGATGGCGCGGCGCTTGCAGGCCATGGGCAATGCCAACTATCGTGATGGCTTCAGTCTGGCCTTGCATCCCCATGTCCTGGAGCGCCCCCTGCGCTGGAAGAAACCCCAGATGATCTTCGTGAATTCCATGAGCGATCTCTTTCATCAGGATGTGCCGGAATCATTCATCCAGCAGGCTTTCGCCATCATGCGCCTGGCCCATTGGCACACCTTTCAGGTGCTGACCAAACGCTCAGAGCGCCTGTTAGAGCTCGATTCGTCCATCGCCTGGCCGGAAAACGTATGGATCGGCGTCAGTGTTGAGAACCAGGACTACGCTTTCCGGGTCGATCATTTACGGCAAACCCATGCCCGCGTCAAGTTCCTTTCCCTCGAACCGCTGCTCGGCCCGCTCACCCTCGACCTGAACGGCATCCGCTGGGTCATCGTGGGGGCGAGTCCGGCCCCAAAGCCCGGCCCATGGCAGAGGATTGGGTGCAGGATATTCGCAGGCAATGCCAGGCCCAGCACGTGCCCTTCTTCTTCAAGCAGTGGGGCGGCGTGCGCAAAAAACGTAATGGCCGGCTGCTGGATGGCCGCACCTGGGATGAGATGCCGGCTGCGGCTTATGAGTGAACTCATTTTATATGGTGCTTTTCAAGTTTCAGTGGTTCAATAATTGCTTATGGGCGTCTACCACCGACACTGAGTCCGTGGTAGACGCTTTCTGTATCCGCCGGGACAAGTGCACGACAGGATGCCCGTCACGGTCATTCGCTTCCCGCATCCTCCCAGCGATACGCCGGCTCATAGCGCAGTTCAAATGCCGGCTCCTCCTTGCGGCCTGTCAGGTTTTCCCAACCCACCTTGAGCAGCCCTACGAAGGGCGTCCACGGCTTGAAGACGCGATACTCGGCGAAATCTTTGTTCAGGTTGCCCAGCATCTGCACGAATTTGCGGGCCGGTTTTGCGGGGGGCTGCCCCAAAAAGCGCAGCACGAAGCCGTAGTTTTTCATCATTTCTTTGCCCGCCTCGCCGATGACCGTGGGCGCGGTGAGCATGTCGGTCAGCATCATGCCGGGGCTAAAGCCAAAGACGCGGATACCGCTGCCTTTCAAGTCCTTGGCCAGCGTACGGGTGAAGGAGGTGATCCAGGCTTTGCTGGCCCCGTAGGGGCCGGTGGGCGAAGCCGGGCGCAGGAAAGAGCCGTTGCCGTAGGTGAAGGCCAACACGCCCTCACCGCGCGGCAACATGTGCTTGAGCGCGGCCTGCGCGCCGTGCACCGTCCCCCGGCAGTTGATGCGGAAGATGCGCTCAAAATCTTCCGGCGGAAACTCGTAGATGCGTCCCGCCGCCGAGGAGAACCCGGCGTTGTTCACCCAGATGTCGATGCGCCCAAAGCGCTCGACCGCCTGGTCGGCCAGGGCGTGGACTTGCGCCTCCACGCTCACGTCACAGGGGGTGCCGTGCACCCGCGGGGCGTACTCGGACAGCTTTTCCAACGCGGCATCCACCGACGACCGGCTGCGTCCACTGATGACCACAGTGGCGCCGGCGGCCAACGCTTCGCGCGCCACCGCGAAGCCGTAGCCGCGAGTGGAACCGGTGATCACGATGATTTTGTCTTTTAGTGTCATGTGTTCGCTACTTCCAGGTAAGTAAATGAGCGGTGTGCAGATGTACGCCACTTGTCGGGATAGATGCAAAATTCATGGCCGCCTCCTACCTGTTTGGCTTTGTCTGCAATGAGAGCGCCAGCATCAGCAGCGCCAGGGGAACAAAAATATAGTTGCCCACCGCGCCGGGCGCCGTGCCTGTGATTTCAAACGGCTTGGCAAAGGCCAGCAACAGCCGGCCGCCGTATTCCACCAGCACAAAACACCACATGAGCGGAATCAAGGCTTGATAGCGCCAAAGCACGATGACATACATCAGGCCGAACAGGAGTTGCGACAGCCCCCACAGGGCAAAAATGTGGATGATGGCTGCCGCGCCGTTGGGGGTGAAGCTGTCGAGCGGGATAGTGGCAATGGATTGCGCGCCGCCGTCCGGCAGGAAGATGTGCGCCAACGAACGGGCGAGGGTGAGCACCGTCAGCCCCGCAAAGATCCATTTGGCAATGGAGCTGCCTTGATAGTCGTTAGAGAGTTGTTTGGGGAAAAGTCGTTCCAGCATTTAGTTTTGCTCCGCGTGCAAACGCCAACGCCTACGCCCCCGCCAGGGCAAAGAACATGGGGCTGAAGTAGGGGATCAGCCAGATGGCCCACACGGCCACGCTGA
>CAZXNP010000294.1:0-3154 GCA_964642035.1 uncultured Anaerolineales bacterium
CACGGCCGGCGCGGCCGCGCCGGTGGTCAACATCACCAGCCCCTCCGGCGGCGCCTACAGCAGCGGCGCCATCCCCGTCACCTGGACCGCGACCGACAGCGACGGCGACGCGCTGGAGATCACGATCCTCTACTCGGCCGATGACGGCGCGACCTGGACGCCGGTGGAGTTCAGCACGGGCAGCGGGACGGTGAACATTCCCGTGGCCCAACTGGCCGGCAGCAGCAACGCCCGCATGCAGGTGGCGGCCAGCGACGGCCTACGCAGCAGCAGCGCCACCTCCGCTCCCTTCACCGTGGCCGACCAGCCGCCCTTCCCCTACATCGGCCAGCCGGCCGACGGCGCCGCCCTGCTGGAGGGCCGGCCCGTCCAGCTTTCCGGCGGGGCGGACGACAACCAGGACGGCAGCGTGGCCGATGGCAACCTCTCCTGGCGCAGCAGTCAAGACGGCGACCTGGGCACGGGAGCCGAACTGGACGTATTGCTCAGCGTGGGCAGCCACGTGCTGACGCTGGAGGCCCAGAACAGCCGCAGCATGACGGCCACGGCCTCGGTGACGGTGACCGTGGCCGGCGATTACGACTACGACACCATCTCCGACGCGGACGAGCTGGCCGAGGGCCTCGATCCCCTGAGCGAGCGCGATGCCTATAGCGACTCGGATGGCGACGGCCTGCCCCTGGTGATGGAGCGGGCCTGGGGCCTGAACCCCGGCAACCCCGACAGCGATGGCGACGGTCGCTGGGACGGCGACGAGATCGCCGCGGGCAGTGATCCCCAAGTGAGCGACGCGCCGCCAGCGCCCAATGCTTTGCAGGTCAGCCCCGGCAGCCTGACTTTCGATGCCGACCTGTCGCTGGACATCTCCATGCCCCAGCAGTCGCTGCAGATCGTCAGCCGGGACACGGCCACCTGGACCCTGAGCGCCGACGTGGCTTGGCTGGCCAGCAGCGCTATCAGTGGGACAACCCCGGCCGGCGTGACCATCATGGTGGACGCTTATCTGCTGGGCGATGGCACCCATAATGGCACGTTGACCTTCAGCAACGACGCGTTAGGCAGCAGTGTCAACGTGCCGGTGACGGTCAACGTCAGCAACAGCACGGATCACTTTGATCTGAGCGGCGACGGCCGGGTGACCATCGTGGACGTGCAGCAGGTGGCCGGCCAGGTATTCAGCGACAACAGCCAGCCCGGCTTCGACCATCGCTACGATCTTGATCGCGATGGCGATACCGACGTGATGGATGTGGCGCTGATTGCCGGCCGCTGGGAATGATGGCGGCGAAGTGCCGTCGCTGTCTGAGTGCAAACAGGCCCGGAACAATTGTTCCGGGCCTGTTTATTGCCTGGCTTCAGGAGGAGAATCAGTCCAGATGCCCTTCGCGGCGCAGCCAGTCGATGGCCCGCTGGAGGGTCTGGCGCAGGGGGGTGACCTGCCAGCCCAGCTCGCGGATGGCTTTGCTGTTGTCGGCGTAAAGGTTGCGGGCGGTCATGCGGAGGATCTGGCCGGAGATGGGCAGGGGACGGGGTAACAGGCGGTTTGCGCCGTCGATCAGCCGGGCCAGCGGTTCGATCAGGGGGACGGGGATTGTTGCCAGGGGCGGCCGGGAGCCGAGCAGATTGGCGATTTCCCCGACAAGCTGGCGGATGGGGAGGTTGTGACCGCCAAGAAAGTAGCGCTCACCGGGCCGGCCTCGTTCCAGGGCCAGGAGATGGCCCTCGGCCACGTCCAGGGCATCGACGACGTTGACGCCGCCGGGGGTGACGATGCGGGCCAGCCCGCGCTGCACCTCCAGGATGATGCGGCTGTTGTAGAGGCTGGCGTCCCGGGGGCCGATGACAACGGAGGGGTTGACGATGACCGCGTGCAGGCCCTGTTCCACGGCTTTTTGCACTTCCAGTTCAGCCAGATATTTGCTGTGGCCGTAGGGGAAGGCGGCCGGCGGCAGGTTGAATTTGTGGGTTTCGTTGGAAAGCTGGCCGTCGGAGGCCGATCCCAGCGCGGCCAGGGAGCTGGTGTAGACGAGGCGCTGGACGCCGGTCGCCAGGGCGGCCTGGAGGACGTTGCGCGTGCCATCGACGTTGACGTAATAAAGCCGCTCCAGGTCTTGCTGCCAGTAATCGGCGACCACGCCGGCCACATGGAAGACCGCGTCGCAGCCCTGCATGGCCGCGTGCAAGGAGGCCGGGTTCAGGATGTCGCCCAGGGCCGGTTGGTAGCTCAGGCCGGTCAAGCCGGCCAGGGAGGAGGTGCTGCGCTGGAGCGCGATCACGTCCCAGCCGTCTCGGCCGAGCCGTTCAACAAGGTTTGCGCCGACAAAGCCGGTGGAGCCGGTGACGAGTGCACGCATGGGGAGAATTCAGAATTCAGAAGGCAGAATTCAGAGAGCGGAAGTCAGAGGGCAGAGGACGGGATTTGCTGACCTCTGATCTCCGACCTCTGTCCTCCATCCCCTGTTTTCCTACGCGCCGTAGCGGGTGAGGCGGCCGGCGTGGCCGAGGGCCAGGGGCATGATGTCGGTGGTGTGGAAGGTTCCCAGGCCGCCGAGGCTGGCGCATTCCCGCTCGCCGAAGACCTGGCAGCGGTCGGGCATGGCGGTCGCGCTCCACAGCAGGGTGGGGACGGGATGCCAGGAGTGGCTTTTCAGGGCGGCCGGGGTGCTGTGGTCGCCGGTGACGACAAGGACGGCTGGCCCAAGGGCTTCGATCTGGGGGATCAGGCTGTCGATGTCCTCGATGACTTTGACTTTGGCGTCGAAATCGCCATCTTCGCCCCGGCTGTCGGTGTATTTGACGTGGAGGAAGAAGAAGTCGTAGGCGTCCCAGTTGGCCTTGAGGGTGTCGATCTCACTCTGGTGGGTCGTGCCGGTGGGGAGGACGGTCATGCCGACGAGCTTGGCGACGCCGCGGTACATGGGATAGATGGCGATGGCGCCGGCCCGCAGCTTGTACATATCGCTGAAGTTGGGCAGACCAGGATCTTTGGCCAGGCCGCGCAGGTTCAGGCTGTTGGCCGGGTGTTCGTCCTTGAGGGTCTCGCGGGCCACGGCCAGCCATTGGTTGACCAGGTCCGCGCTGTGCGCGCCTTCGGCCGTGCCCGATTTATTCAGCACGGGCAGGGATGCCCTTGCGCTCGCCAGTGAGCCCTGGT
>CAZXNP010000295.1:0-3138 GCA_964642035.1 uncultured Anaerolineales bacterium
GAGCAGTCTTTGCTTGCCCACTGGTCCCGAACCCTTCCCTCGACGACTCCCCTGCATGGCCTTCTACGACGGCAGGGGCCGGCTCGACGCGGGCACACTCTTGCAGGGGGGGTGAGGGGGGGGCAAGGGAGACACCGGCCAGGAGCCCGGCCCCCAGCCCCGCCCCAACGGCAGGCCCGTGGATGGCGGAGACGATTGGCTTGGAGCAGTTCACGACGTTGTAGACGAGGTCGCGGGCCTCCTTCCACAGCCGCGCCCGGACCGCCGGATCGTCGGCGATGGCTTCCACGAGGTCGAAGTCGCCGCCGGCGGAGAAGCCTCGGCCGGCGCCGCGAAGAATGACGGCGTTGACCGCCGGGTCGGCGTCAATGGCGCCCCAAACCGCGGCCAGATGGCTGTGCATTTCCCGGTCGGCGGCGTTCAGGCGTTCGGGGCGCTGCATGGTGACCCGGAGCACCCGCTCCAAGGGTCGGTCGAACTCCAGGCTGCCGAAGGCCTCGTAGCGGCGGCTCATGTCGTCGGCTGCCGCTGCATTATCTGGAGCTGGGTCCCGTCAGGGTCGGTGAAGGTGCCGAAGATGCTGGCCGGGGTGGAGTTCTCGAACACGAAGCGACAGCCCTTGGCCTCCAATTCCCTCTTGGCCGCCGCGTAGTCCTCCACGTCGAAGGACACTATCGTGCGCTGGCCGCCGGTGGGCATGTCACCCGTGGCGTGGAGGGCCAGGGTCGCGCCGGGGAGATCGAAGGTCGCCCAGTCGCCGTGGCGCACCTGAGGCACAAGGCCCAGGACCCGGTCGCACCATCCTAGGCTGCGATCCATGTCCGAGACGAACACGATGACCATGTCCACGCCCCGGACCAGCATCTTCGGCTTCACGGCCGCGCTCTAGTAGGCCGCGGCCGGCGCCTCGGCGGCGGGCGGTGACCAAAGAGCCCAGCCGGCCCAGGCCAAGCCGATGCCCAGCACGATGGCGCCGATGAGGGTCAGGGCGCTGGCCGGGCTCGGGGGCGGGCTCATGAAGACACCGATGGAGGTCAACACGCCCCCCAGGCCCCACAGGGCCGTGCTGTTCTTCGGCAGGGCGTCGGTGTTCCACACCCCCGCCGCCAACAGCAGGGTGCCGAGGCCCATACCCAGGGTTGCCAGGGGCATGAGGGTATCGAAGGACAGGGCGGCCTCGACATCGCCGGCCACCACTGAGCTGACGATGATGGGGTTGGCCAAGAGGAGCAGCACGAAGCCCAGGAAGCCGAGGCTTCCAGCCCCCTCATGGGTGGCGACGTAGACGCCGAGGATGCCGAAGGTCAAGAGCAGGTGGCCAACCAGCAGGAGCCACGACGACGTGGATGCCGGAGCCCCCTGACGCCAAACCATGATCCAGGCGACGGCCACCAGGACGCCGGCGGCGATGGCGGCCAGGCCGCAGTACTGTTGGAGCTGAGATCGGGACACGGTTCTCCTCCTTCTGGAGACAGGCAGGTGGACGCCGATGGATGCCACCGGAGGCCCCCGGGCGCAAGGGTGGCCACCGTCGCGGCATGGCGGGCGGGGAACCCGTTACTTTGCGCACTCGCAGGCCCCCAGCATGGCCAGGGCCTCTCCGCCCTTCAAAGTCTCGTAGCTCTCGGGATCGGCCTGGCGCCAGGCGGCATCGTTGGTCCGGATTCTCAGGGCGAGGGCTGACAGGCCGGGGGCGCTGCCGCCGGCGTCCAGGCGGCGCTTAGCGTCCAGGAGGGCCAGCTGGTCCGTCGTGGCGGCGGCCAGGTACCCCAGGGCGGCGGCGCCTCGCTCCATCTCCCGGCGCCACTCCGGCCGCACCGAGGGCGGCAGGGCGGCCACCAGATCCTGTGCCTGGGCCACGGCCCCGTCCACCCGCCGGCGCCGGGCCTCGAAGTCCGCCGCGGCCGTGAGGAGCCCCTCGGCCTGGGCCCGGTCAAGGCTGTCGGCGACGCGGTCGAACACGCTGGCGCTGGTGCGGGGTCGGAAGAGGCGGCCGTGGTCCGTGGTCTCCACGTGGCCGACGCTGGTGAGGGTCTGAAGAATCCGGGGCGAGGCCTTGTACAGCCGGAAGGCCGGGCCCGCGGCGTCCTGTGGGTAGGTGGCGGCGATCCACGCCCTCAGGAGGTCGTCAGGGTCGGCGTCGGGTCTCGCCGCCAGCCCCCGGGCTACCGCCACGTTGACCACATTGCCCCATGGCCGCTCGAAGATGGGGTTGGCCGTCGAGGACCAGTTGATGCGCAGGGCAAGGGTGGAGGCCCCGGCCTCGGCGGCCGCCAGCACCCGGGGCGCCCAGATGTCTCCCATGTAGCACGGGAAGTAGTTCCAACCAGAGTACTCGCGCCAGGCGTCGAACTCCACCACCAGGCCGTTGCCGGCTCCCAGCAGGGGCGACGGGCCGGCGAAAAGCTGGAAGTCGCCCGCGGTGTTCTTAACCGACAGGCTGACGCCCGCCGGCAGGGCGCCTGGTTCGGCCCCGGCCAGGGCCTCCACCCGGTCCCAAGCCCGCACTTCAAGACGCCTGTCGAAGGCTGTCGCCACCGCCGCCGTCTCGGTGACCAGGCGCGTCACCCTCGCCGCCACCACCTCCGGTGCGGGGGTGGCCCCGGCCCCGGCCCATTGGGGGACGTCGCAGGCCCACACCGGGTATGGGGCCTCGTCGGCGGTGAGGACGAGGCCCGCCACGGCTGGGAAATCCCGGAAGAACGATTCCATCTTGCCGCGGTACAGGCGCCAGGTTGCCGGCCGGTCGCCGCACACGCGACCCGCCTCGCCAACGGAGTCGCCTAGGCGGCGGCGGACCTCTGCCGGCATGTCCAACTGGTTGGTGTGGACCATGAGCTCCACACCCCGGTCCGCAGCGTGGCTGGCAATGGCGCCCAGGGCACTTCGGTTGCGAGCCACCTCGGCCCGGCGGCGGCGGGCGAGGACGGGGCCCGGCTGGGCGCCGAGGGCGGCCAAGCCGTCGTAGGTCAGGAGGGCCTCGAAGTCCCGGGTGAAGAGGACGTAGCGCCGGGCCCCCAGGCCGGCGGCCCGGTCGAGGATGCCGTCCACGGCGGCCACCTCGGCGGCCAAGGCCTCCGGTGCTCGGGGGAAGCGGCGCGGGTGCCCGTGGTCGGCCAGGGCCAGGTCCAGGGGGCC
>CAZXNP010000296.1:0-3137 GCA_964642035.1 uncultured Anaerolineales bacterium
AGCTAAAGAGTTGGCTCGTAAAGCTGAGAAGAAAGTTCATGGCGAAGAGGTTGAGAAGTTTGACATCAAAGCATTTGTGAAGGGGCTTAAAGAAGGTGTCGTAGAGTGGGGAACAGATGAGGGTGCGAATAGATATAAGGATATGACTCCCGGACAAACTCCAGGCACTAACAATGTGCAGGGATTTGGATACGATAAGCCTGAGTTGGAAGAAGCTGGAGCCCGAGATCATTTTAGGCAGTTTCAGAAAAAATTTAAGACCATGCCAAAAATTGATACTAAAGAATATCCAGATATTCGAGGATTAGAAGGACCTTTTAGATTCAAGAATGGTGCTATATTATATTATGATCCAAAGGAAGGAAAGTATTACGACAATAAGAAAGACATGTATGTTGAGAAATTGCCAGAGGGTTGGGAGATCGAGTAAGTGAAGACGTATAAGCAATTATTGAATGAGGCGACTAAAGACTCGCCTATTATTATGTTGGATATGGATGGAGTAGTTGCTGACTATGCTGGAGGAGTAAAGAAGTTAGCCGGAATGTCAATTGAAGATTGGAAAGCACGCGGAAAGAAAATGGCTAACAAAAAAGGACAAGTTCCGCCAGAAGTGTCAAACAATGAGCTTCATCGAATTATTACGGATGCTGGTATTGGATTTTGGGAAAATCTCGAATGGACGAAAGACGGAAAGCAGTTGTGGAATTTTCTAAAAAAGCATGATGTCGAGATTTTGTCTGCATACAAAAAGAAGCGAAATGATCCGAAAGGATATAGTCATGATGGAAAGTTGCTTTGGTTAGATCGAAATATGAGACTTCCTAAGAATAAGATTAACTTAGTAATGAGGGAAGATAAACAGAAGTATGCGTTAAATGCAGCCGGTAAGCCTAATATTCTAGTTGACGACTACATCAAGAATATTAGAGAATTTGAAGCTGCTGGTGGTATTGGGGTGCATCATACTTCAGCAAGTAAAACAATCGCAAAGCTCAAGAAGTTGGGTTTTGTATAAATAGATTAAAGGAATAGGTATCACATTACCGAAGGGAGAATTGATATGCCACTCTGGGGATTAGGCAAAGGAACCGGCAACCAAATAGACAAATTACCTACTTGGTTGAAGAATCGAAATACATCCAATGGAGCGAGTGTAACTGCTGCTCCATGGAATCCAGGTGATGTTGATACTACAAATCGTGGTCGACCATTTACCAATGATGTTGCTGCTACATATATTACTGCAAATAGTATATCAAATAAAGGAACTGGTTTTGTTCATGAACAGAGATATACAGACAATTTAGGTAATAGCCGCGTCCGTCGAGAGGTTCTTGTGGCTACTAGTAGTGGTACCACAAACAGTAGTCTCGACATCGTTGGTAGAACGAATCCGATCAATACTGCAAATATCGTTTCCCTTGCATTTGATAAACAGACATATAATGAAAATGATGTGATTCAAGTTAAAGTTTCGTTTGATCGCGAAGTTGTTGTGGCTGGGGGTACCTATCTAAGCGATATTAATTTGGCGATGGCAAACTCACTTGGTCAGTCTCCTGGTAGTAGTGGTACTCATCCTAATCAGTATGCCATATATGGTGGCCATAGTGGCCACTATGGTGGGCTTAACAGTCCTGGTACACAGACTATTGGTGAAGCATATGGAAATAACACAAATACCTTAATTTTTGAAGTGACTGCAAACGGAAGTCACGGAATTGGCACTGGTAATATTACTACTGCTTTTGCTGTCGGAGGAACTGGGGACAGTAAATCGAGAATGAGGAATGGGGCGACAATTAATTACCCGAGTTTCTTATCTATTCGTTTGAAAGATAATCCAACGGATATTACATGTAATGTGAATACTCATTTTGCCACAACTTCGGCAGGAGGTCCAGCATCGGCATTTATCACCACTGCTAATGTTTATGTAATTCCTGCATGATAGTATGGTTTTAAATGCTATATAAGAGAAGTGAGGATTGAAAATAGAAAAGTGTGATTTTTTATGTTATTTGATGTGTTGACTGATCAGAATGTTGATATATTTGCGTTAAAGGCCTACGATAATCCCCAGTGTTCTGGCGTTGACGAATTTTATGATGATATGAAGCGCATCAAGTATATCAAGAGGTTGTTTAATCGGTATACACAGACTGGTGAATTGAAGGACCGTTTGATACTGAATCACATTATTATTTTGTATAATGTATTTCCTGTTGAAGCAGCTACTAGAATATTGTTCTTTAAAATTGATGTAGATGATTATTCTTTATTGAAGACGTTTTTGGTCTATTTAGGATTTATGCCAGAAGTGGTAAGGGGCGTTAGAGGAAGAGATATAGTAAGTAGTGACATATCACTAGATTCTGTTGTAATAACTAAATTGAGGGAAATATAGATGAAGACATTTTCTAATATCGATTTTCAGTTCAACCGATTCATTAGAGAAGAAGGCACCGCGGTGTCGTCTGTTGCGGGTCTTACTGGTGAGCCCCCAGGACCCAGGAATAGAACAAAACCTTTGAAGAGAAAGAAGTTTAATGGCTGTGAGGTTTTTACTATTCCGAGTGAATCGTATAGTAGATGTGCTTCGGCTAAAATGAAGAGTGAGCGTTTTGCGAAATATATCGATGATCCAGAAATTGGAAATGATGTTAGAGAATATGCGAGACTAAATCCTAGTAAGTCTATAATTATTGAAGATGAAGTAACTGGTGCTATGACCTATTTGAAAATTGGTAAAAACGATCCAATTGCTAAATTGTATGGAAGATAAGAATGACGACTAATTTAATGATTGTTGGTGGAATTTTTGTTTTAGTGTTTGGTCTAATATATGGATTGGTTCGAGTTTCTAAAAAGGTGAGTGCCCTTCAAAAAGAAAATGAGCAATTAGGAGAGGTGATTAATAATGCAAAAGAGGCAATTGAAGCACTCAATGAGCCGATTACTCTTGGTGAAGATTTGCTTGATGATATTCGTGATCGTAGCGGGTTGTAAGCATTTTGCCCCAGATCCTATTCAAATAAGATGTCCTGGATGGTCACCAAAAGCATATTTTGAGTTTGGTGAATTGCTGCAAATGCAGAAGAATGGTCAATTAGATATAAGAAATCTAGAACTAC
>CAZXNP010000297.1:0-3130 GCA_964642035.1 uncultured Anaerolineales bacterium
TTCGGACTTGTTTCGGACTTGTTTCGGACTTGTTTCGGATTACCTACTTCGGATTTGGGATTGGAAGCATGACCATGCCAGACAGATTCGAGGCCTCGTCAGAGTCATCAGATGGTTTTCCGCGTTTTCCTGACGCGTTGGATGAGGGAAGGGGCATTTCGCCGTGGACGGTCGTTTTCGGCGTGCTGATCGTGGCCGTTCTGGGCTTGGGGATCTTTCTGGTCGCCATGGTCGCTTTGCAGCCGGATGCGGAAACGGCTCCGAAGAGCCGGCGGCCTGTCATTGCGTCTGAGACGATGCCCGACGGCACCATCTTGACGCTCGAATCCGTCACCTACGGAAGGAGCCACACTTTCACGTTCAATCGAGAATCGCGGACGGGAGGGTTCTGGCCGACATCACACGTCAGGACGGAATCGTGTTCCCACGCGACGTCCAAAGACATGACCGTCGTGTGGTTCACTCGCTCCCACCCGACGACGGGCGCTGCATTGGACTTCGTTTGGTGGCTGCGCTGCGCCGCAGTCGATGAACACGGCTGCGAAATCGATAACGTAGACATCGGGAGAAATGCTTACGAGCGGTTCGGAGGCAGTGGCATGTCTGGTGCGACCGGGACGTTTTCTCCGTTGACGGGCGGTCCCTACCAAATGATTGTGGCCCACTTCGCAGTGCCTCCGTTGCGTCACAAGGGCAAGACGTTCAAGCTGCGTGTCTACAACACGAGGAACGTGAAGGTGGCTGAGTTTGACGTGCCTGACCCAAGTCCGGCAGGCGGCCATTATCCCGAATGGACGCCTGAAGAACTCCCGATCACCAAGAGCGACGGCGATGTTGCAGTGACCTTGACGGATCTGACGGCCCAGTCGTCGGAATACACACGGACAAGCAACGGCATCTCGACGACGCAGACTCGCGTTCGCCTGAACACGCAGATGACGGTGGCTCAGAACGGCGAGCCGACGAATCTGTGGACGAGCAGCACGTATCGAGTCACTGATGCCCTCGGCAACGAGAGCTCCGTCTGGGACTGCGATCTGTGTCCTATGGAATCGGCTTGGAAGCTGCGCGTGCAAGTGTGGCGCAGTGACCAGGCCGAATTCGATGCCAGTGAGGTCTGGTCGCTTTCCGAACTTCCGGTCCCAAGGAATCAACAAATCGGCTACGTGAATCAATCGCACGCGTGGCGAGGCACAAGGCTTGAACTCGTCGCTCTGGGTGGCCCGGGTAAAGTCTCGTATCTCGGTCTGCTGCCTGGTCGCCGGGGTAGCTACAGCAGCAATGGTATCGCTCGCTTTGGCCAGGGAAACGATCGTAAGAGTGTCCGCTACCAGCTCCGTGTGCAGAATGGCCAGACTGATGTCGACAGCGAAGTCCCGCATCTGCTGGTTCAAGCATCCGGATTGAGTGAGGATCAGCGTGTTGCGCTGCATCTGAGCGACGAACAAGAGCGTGCCATTTCCGTCGACGGCCCGCGTCACGTCATGTCGGGTCTTGAGTTGTGGTTCCTCAACGTTCCTCCGGAGGTCGAGAAGTTGCACGGGGAACTGATCGTCCACGAATGCCGGACGTTCGAGTTCCTGGTCAAGCCACCGAAGATCGTTCCCGCTCCATCCACCCGATCGACTCGGAAGCCTCGGTCGCCGGCACAGCGGCAGGCCAGTGCACGGAGTGCGATCGAGGCCGGTGAACGCGCAGTGGCCGCCGGCCCCAACGTCGCGGAAGCACTGAACAATCTGGCCTGGGCCTACGCGATCGCTCCCGAGGAACTGCGTAACGCAGGCCGAGCGGTCGCGTTGGCCGAAAAAGCCGTCGACCTGGAACCGCGAAATCAGAATTACATCAACACACTGGGAGTGGCTTATTACCGAGCCGGCCTGGTCGACAAAGCCATCGCGACGCTCCGAACCAACGCCGGAAACCGAACCGATGTCATCGCCTGCTTCGATCTGTATCCTCTAGCCATGGCCCTGTTCCAATCGGGCGATCTGAAAACGGCCAAGCAGACCTACGACCGAGCTCGCGAACAACACGCACGCTCCGAGGCCGGTCTGTCGTCCACGCATTGGAATGAACTGTTCGAGCTACGCAACGAAGCTGCTACGTTGTTTCTCGGAGAATCGCCGCAGGATGCTTTCGACAACGCCAACCGACTGGCGCGGTCGGGCAAGTGGCAACAGGCCGGCGACCTGTTCCTCAAGGCTCTGGACGTCGCTCCCGAAGATCACTGGTCGTGGTACCGCAGCGGCGCATTGCAAGCCTATCTCGGACACAGCGACACGTATCGCGATCACTGCCGGAGCATGCTGCAACGATTCGGAGATACGCAGGACCCGTTCATTGCCGAGCGGACAGGAAAACTGTGCTACCTCCTGCCAGACGCCATTCCGAACGACAAACGCCCAGGCCAGCTCATCGAACGAGCGGTCGGGCAGCGATCCAATGTCCCGTGGTTCCAGCTCGCCTCGGCCATCCATCAGTACCGAGCGGGACAGTTCCCAGAAGCCCTCGAACAACTTCAAACGGCCGAAAGCCAGGCGGAGGATACGCTGATCTATTGCCGCGTCATGATCGACCTGTTCCGAGCCATGAGCCAACATCAACTGGGCCAGACTGACGCTGCGCGCAATACCCTCAAACGGGCTCTCGATCGTCTGAACGCCTCGGCTCCCAAACCCGAGGCCGAGACCGTCGACTACGGCTCTGGCTGGCACGACCGCCTGATGTGCGAAGTTATCCGCCGCGAAGCCGAAAAGCTGCTTCGTGAAACGCCCGCAGACTAAGCACCGTCGTCAACGGCAAGGGTAGTTTTCGCGTCACTGTCCAAAAGAACTCCGAGAGGACTTGTGTGCTGACGTTCAACACAAAGGACCTGCGCAGGCGAGAGCATCATGGAGCGTGAAGAACCGATCAACATCTACGAAGCCTGGAATTCCGGGCAAGCACACTTTGTACGCCACATGCTGGCGGATGCTGGCATTCGGGCGCGCGTGGCCAGCGATATGGTCGAGGCGGTGCACGGCAGAGTTCCCTACCAACTCACGACCTGCCCGGTCTGGGTCGCAGCGGCCGATGTCCACGAGGCTCTGAGAATCATCGAGCAGTACGAAGACCGCTTGGTGGCTCGTTC
>CAZXNP010000298.1:0-3130 GCA_964642035.1 uncultured Anaerolineales bacterium
GAGGCGGCTCCGGCGATGCCGCAGCGACGCTGCGGGCCGCCGGCGACATGCGGGCGGCCTTGGCCCGCCTGGATCCCGGCGCCCTGGTCATCGAGGCCGCGCCTTCGCCCCCGGGGGAAGCCCACGCAACAGTGGTCACCCCCGAGGGCCTGGAGGCCTGGCTTCCTTTGGCGGGCATGATCGACCTCGAAAAGGAGCGGCAACGTATCGGCGCCGAGGCCGACAAGGCCCGGGGGGAGGTCGAGCGCCTCCATGGAGTCCTGGCCAACCAGAACTTCGTGGCCCGGGCGCCCGAGGCGGTGGTGCAACGGGAGCGGGACCGCCTGGCCGATGCCGAGGCGAGGCTGGCGACCCTCGCGGACCGCCTCGTGCGCCTCGACGGTGCCGGGGGGTAGCGGCCCGGGTCGAAACTCCCTTTACCCCCTGGAGGCGGCGGGCTAGAATCCGGCACCCCGACGCCTGCCGCCCGGGCGCCGGGCGTCGATGCGCCAGCCGAGGCGCGACCAACGCCGGGGGAGTGCCATGCCGTCGCCAAGCCGAGTCCAGCCCTGGGTGGTGGCCGTCGCCGCCACCGCTGTGGTGTTCACCATGGCCCCGGGGCGTGCCGCCTCGACCCCGGCCCGGCCGACCACCGACGTCGGGGGCACTATCGCCCCGGGCACGGTGTGGTCGGCGGCCGGCTCCCCATACCGGACCATCTCCAACATCGAGGTGCCCGCCGGAGTCACCTTGGTGATCGAGGCCGGGGTCGAGGTGCGGATGGGGGACGCCGACCGCATCGTCGTGGCCGGAGCCGTGAAGGCCACCGGCTCCGCCGCCGCGCCCATTGTCGTGACCGCCGACGATCCGGCCGCACCTTGGAACAGCATCATCCTCGAGGCTACCGCTGGGCCGTCGGAGTTCCGCCACGTGCGCCTCAGTGGCAACGGCGCCCGACCGTCGGCGATGCTCGACGTGCGCACCAGCGACGTGCTAGTCAGCGAGTGCGTCTTCGAGGACGCCGGCGGCGTTGGCCTCGACATCACCGCCGCCTCCCCCCGAGTGGAGCGATCGGTCTTCCGGGACGCCGGGGTGGCCAGCGCGATGCCCCCGGGGGCTCTCCGGATTCGGGGCGCGAGCGACCCGGTGATAGTCGACAACCTCTTCCAGAGCAACCAAAACGCCCCGGTCTATCTGGACGCCAACGCCAGCCCCACCCTTGCCGGCAACCGCTTCGAGTTCAACGGCTGGAACGGGGTGCGCCTGGCTGGGTCCGTGCGCCGGCCGGTGATCCTGCCCACCCTCGGGCCCCGGCGCTGGTCTTACTGGGTGGACCCGAACGGCATCACCATTCGCGACACCGGCACCTTCACGGTGTCCCCTGGCACCACCCTGGAGTTCATAAGCAACGGCATGCGCGTCGAGGGCACCCTGCGGGTGATGGGGGCCGCCGGCGGCGAGGTGGTCATGACCACGGCCAGCCTGAATCCAGCCCCGGGGCGGTGGCGGGACATCGAGTTCGCCGCCAGCAGCACGGATTTTGATCCCGAGACGGGGCAGGGCTCGGTCATCCAGCACGCGGTCATCGAGTACGGCGGCAGCGTGGACACGGGCGCCATCCGCGTATCGGCGGCGTCGCCCCGCATCGCCAACACCGTCATCCGCCACTCCGGTAACCGGGGCATCACGATCACCGGCAACGGGGCACGGCCGACCCTGGTGGGCAATGTGTTCCTGGGCCTGGACTCCGACCCCAACGGCGTCGGCGTCTACACCGCCGCCGGGGCCGAACCCCGGGTGTCCTTCTCCATATTCCAGGACAACCGCACCGGCATCGAGACCGACGCTGGCGCCATGCCGGTGATCGGCCCCCTGAACCGCTTCGATCGCAACCTGGGATTCGGAGTCCTCAACCGGGATGACTCCCTTTGCGTGGCCGCCGAGGGCAACGACTGGACCGACCCCGCCGGGCCCTTCGACCCGTCGCCTCGAGACGACAGCTGCGGCCTCGGTGACAACCCGGGGGCGGGGGACGTGGTGAGCGACAACGTGGACTACCAGCCTTGGGCTGGCGTTGTTGACCGCCCGCTGATAGTGAGCCCGCGGTGCGGCACCCAGCGGTCCGCGGCGCCCCGCGTGGAGGGCTGGGCGCCCCCGGAATCTCGGGTCACGATCTACGACAACTTCGAGGCCCTCGGGGAGACGACCGCCGAGGCCGGCTCCGAGGCCCTGGCTCCTTTCAGCTTCCAGGCCCCCCCTATGGCCCCCGGCTCCCACGTTCTCGTCGCCCGGGCGGAAGCCGGTGGCGCCACCAGCGGTATCTCGGACTTCGTCGGCTTCAGGGTCGACCCAACCCTGTTCATAGATCCAACTGGCATGTTCGTCCGGTACGACCTCGACGGCATCCGCTACACCCAACCCCTCTACGACCCGACGGGCTGCGCCAACGTCCAGGGGGGCGAGTGGGACATCAGGATCCATCCCGACACCCAAGACCCCAACGTCGGGGCCACCACCTCCCTCCAAGTGCCAATTGACTGCCCCTCGGGATCACCCCAGGCCACATTGCGCTACGGCGGCGCCGACATTGCCATGGACCTTGGGGCCGACGGTATCGCCACCGCCGCCTTCGAGCCCGGTCGAGGCGGCATCCTGACCCTCGACGTCTCCTGCGGCGCCGCGGAGCGGTCCTTCATCCTGGGGACGGTGAGCGTTGAGTACGACGGCTTCGTGTACAACGCCGGCAGCTTCCTCCCCGAGCCAGCCCTCGATCGGGTGGCGGGGGCGACGGTGAGTCTGTTCACCTTGAACGCAACGGGGTCGAACTGGATCCTCTGGGGCGCCGACGCCGCCTTCGGTCAGACCAACCCCCAGGTGACTGGCCCCTTCGGATGGTACGGTTTCTACCCCCCACCGGGCACCTACCGAGTGGAGGTTGTCCACCCGGACTACCCCCGGTACGTGAGCCCCCCGGTGGAAATCACCTCCCAGCCCTTCATGGTCACCGTCGGCCTTCGCAAGCCCCCTGTCCTGTTCCTGCCAGCCCTCCGGACCAGTGGGCCACGACGAGGGCGGGCTCCACCCCCGGGACCCGGCCGGCGGCGGCCGCCCAGGGGGGGGGCGGGGGCCGGGGGCCGGGCCGGGGGCCCGC
>CAZXNP010000299.1:0-3128 GCA_964642035.1 uncultured Anaerolineales bacterium
CCCGTAAGACGTGCGTGCGCTTTGCGTTCGCATGTACGGCGCAGGATCCTTCCGTAAGTTGCCATGATAGGGCGAAGGCGTAGGGCATGGCTGACTCACGGGACCGGGCGACGAGTTCGTGAAGGGCGGATACTTCCGGGCTATTACGTCGAGTGGGCAGAGCAAGGCAGCCACCGCCCCAAGGCCCTCCGCCCAACAAGACCCCACCAGCGCAACCAAATACGCAAGCTACAAATCAGGCCACAACCATCCTGACGCCAACGGATACGACAACGCCAACCCAAGCGCGCCTCGCCCCTGCCGCCCCTTCCGGGGCCGGCCGCCGGGCCCGCTCCCTGGGCCGACTCCTTGGCCCTTCCGAACCGCCAGGCCCCCCTGGCCGAGGCCGCCCGGGAGCTGGTCCTCGACCAGGGCCCCAGTCCCTGCGCCGTCGGCGACGACCAGGACCCCTTCGAGGTGGTCGACGCCTTCGCCGCCCGAGAGATGGAGGGCCGGGGCTTCCCGGGGGCCGCCCTGGCCATTGCCAAGGATGGTGAGATAGTCCACGCCAAGGGCTTTGGGGTGAAGCACGCCGTCGACGGCGGCGACGTGGACGCCGAGACCCAATTCCGCTTCGGCTCGGTGCTGAAGATGATGACCGCCGCGGCCGTGATGCAGCAGGTGGAGGCGGGGAAGGTGGACATCTCGGCCCCGGTGCAGACCTACGTCCCCGACTTCGCCCTGGCCGATGTCGATGACGCGAAGGCTATCACGGTGTGGAACCTCCTCACCCACTCCACCGGCATCCCGGACCTGTTCACCGGCCTCGACGTCGATGGCCCAAAGACCGACGCCGCCCTGGGGGAGTGGGCGGCCAGCCTGGGGGACGTGAAACCTTTCGCGCCGCCGGGTTCCTTCTGGAACTACAGCAACCCCAACTTCTCCTTGGCCGGCCTGGTGGCGGAGCGGGCCAGCGGCACCCCATACCACGAGCTCATGGCCGACGCCGTGTGGGCCACGGCGGGGATGACGTCCACCACCTTGCTGCCAGGTGAGGTCATGGATCGGGGTAACTACACCTACGGCCACACCATCGATTTGGAGACGGGGCAGCCGACCATCGTTGCCCCGGACGCCTACGACAACTGGGCCTTCGCCCCGGCCGGCTTCGGTTTCACCACGGCCGGCGATTTGGCGAGCTGGGCCGCCCTACTCATGGAAGGTGGCGGAAGTGTCCTCAGCCTCGAGTCGGCAGCCGCCATGCAGGACCCACAGATGCCCCTCCAGACGACCCCCGACGCCTACTACGGTTACGGCATCATGATCGAGAACTACGGCGACATCGTCCTTCGCCACCACGGTGGCAACATCAACGGCTGGGGTGCCTACGTGCTGTGGGTGCCCGAGAGCGACTTTGCGGTGGCCACCCTGAACAACGCCGACGGCAACATGATCAGCTCGGTGGTGTGCGCCGTGGAGGCCGTCCTGGGGGTGCCGCCCCCGGCCAGCCCGGACTACACCACCGACCCCGCCACGTGGGGGCCCTACACCGGCGACTACTGGGTGATCGATGACCTCTTCAGCTCCCGTCTGGGCCTAGGCCCCAAGGAGTACGTGGCCCATCTGACCCTCGAGGGGGACACCTTGCGCCTGGCCCTACCCGACGTCCAGGATCCCATTACGCCAACCCTGGCCTTCTCCCGCACCCTCACCCAAGTGGTGTTGGACACCTTCGCCTACGACTTTGACCTGGACGGCAACGTCGACGGTGCCCTGGCCGTGACCTTCATCCAGGATCCAGCGGAGCCCGGGCTGGCGAAATGGATGCGGAGCCGCACCTTCGTCGGCACCCGCATGGCGGCGGAGCCGCCGCGAGTGTATCTGCCGTCCTTGGCCAAGGGCGAGATCCCCTTGGTTGATGTCCGGTAGGGTGCCGGGGCTGCCGGGGAGCGCCTTCGCGGCGGTGGTCATCTTGCCAGGGCTGGTCTTGGTTGCCCCGGCCCAGGCCGCCGCCCAGGGAACGATCACCGTCACTTCCACTGAGGACACCGATGATGTCCTCTGGGGGGACGGTCAATGCGGCGACACCCTGGGCCGCTGCACCCTGCGGGGGGCCATCCAGGAGGCCAACGCCCGGGACGGGGACGACATCATCGGTTTCCGCATCGCCAGTGGCCCCCAGACCATCAAGCCGGAGAGCGCCTACCCGGTTCTCTTCGAGGCTGTCACCGTCGACGGCACCACCCAGCCGGGCTATGCCGGCCGGCCCATCATCGAGATCGACGGCTCCGATGCCGGGGAGGGCTCCGACGGCCTGGTCCTGGCCGCCGAAGGCAGCGTGGCCAAGGGCCTGGCCATCACCCACTTCGATGGCATCGGCGTAGTCATGGCCGATGGCGAGGGCAGCCGCCTGGAGAGCTCCTATGTGGGCCTGGACCCGGACGGCTTCACCCCCGCCGGGAACGGTGGCCACGGGGTGCACCTGGTCCGCTGCCGCAAGTGCGTCGTGGGCGGGGCCGAGGCGGCCAAACGCAACGTCATCTCCGGCAACGGCGGCAACGGCGTGTACCTGACGGAGGTGGGCACCCGGGGCAACCGCATTTCCGGCAACTTCATCGGCACCGACGCCCTCGGGGAGGTGGCGGTGCCCAACCGGGTGGATGGCGTGGCCATCGAGAATGCCCCGGACAACGTCGTCGGCGGCCACGAGGTGGGTGCCTCCAACCTCATCTCCGCCAACGGCGACGATGGCGTCGAAATCCTGGGTCCCGGCACCATTAGCGTCACCGTTGAAGCCAACTGGATCGGCACCCTCCGCACCGGCGACGGGCCCCTGGGCAACGGCGACGCCGGGGTCGTGGTCGTGGAGACTGCCGAGCACCGCCTCCTCCGCAACGTGGTGGACGCCAGTGCCGGCAACGGCATCGAGCTGGGAGGCGGGGCCCGGATGGTCCGGGTGGCCGGCAACTTCGTGGGCACCAATCCCGCCGGGGAGGCGGGCCTGGGCAACGGCGGCGCCGGGGTGGCGGTCCTGGACGGGGCGGCCAATGTGGTGGGTGGCCGCCAGGCTGGCGCCGGCAACACCATAGCCGCCACCTCCGGCCCTGGGGTGCTGGTGGCCGGGCCCCGGGCCGTGGGCAACACCGTGG
>CAZXNP010000300.1:0-3120 GCA_964642035.1 uncultured Anaerolineales bacterium
GAGGCGCCGCCCCCCAAGGCCCGCGCGGTGCGGGCTGCCACGGCCAGGCTAGCGCCGGCGGCCCTCGCCCCCCCCGGCTGGACATATCCGCTGAAGATCTTCATGGGCCTTCGACTCCTTGGTCGCTGCGGCGCTTACGATCGCGATCTTGGTCCCGGCAAGCTCCCGGCAAGCTTGGTCGCGGCAAGCTTGGTGCCGGCGGGGCATCGGGGCAAGGTGATTGACCCACGGCGGCGGCCACGGCACCTTTTAGCGCCCCTACCGGCTCTTGCGCCGGGCACCGGGGAGGGACGGAGGCGCCCAGTGCCACTCACGGCCAGAACGATCGTCGAGGTCCTGACCGCCGCCGGCGTCCTGGGCCTCGGGCTGCCCGCCCTGGTGTGGGTGTTGCGCCGAGTGCCTGTGCGGCGGCGAGCCCTCCTGGCGGTGGCAGGGTGGTTGCCCGTGGAGCTCCTGGCCCGGGCGGCTTGCCCGGGGGCGCCCGTTGTGTCGGCCCTGGCGCCGGCGTGCCCGCCCCTGGGCCTGGCGCGCTTCCTCCTCGCCTTGCTCGCAGGGCTGCAGCTCATCGAGCTGGTTGTGTGGGAAGGCATCATCCACCGTTGGTTGCGCATCGACCTGCCGCGGCTCCTCGTCGACCTCCTGAACTTCCTGGCCCTGGCGATTGCCGCCGTCCTGGTGGCCTCCCGGCTCACGCAGCACCCCATCCGCCTGTCGGACATCCTGGTCACCTCCACGGTGGTGTCGGCGGTTATCGGTCTGGCTCTCCAGGAGGTCCTGGGCAACGTGCTGGCCGGCCTTTCGCTGCAGACGGAGGAGCCCTTTCGGGTGGGCGATTGGGTGATGGTGAGCGATCAGGAGGGCCAAATAGTCCAGATGGGATGGCGAACCACCACCATCCGTACCCGGGACAACCACTACGTGACGATTCCCAATGCCCAAGTAGCCCGGCAGGAGATGATCAACTTCGCCAAGCCCACCCGGCTGCAGGCCATCAACGTGCGGGTTGGAGTGTCGTACGCTGACCCGCCGGCCCGGGTGAAGAAGGCTCTGATCGCGGCGGCGTCCGACGTCACCGGTGTGCGGCGAATGCCGGCCCCAGTGGTGTTCGTGGAGGGCTTCGGCGATTTCGCCGTCGACTATCGCCTGAAGTATTGGATCACCGAGTACGCTCGAGTGCCGGAGCTGAAGGACGCGGTGCTCACCAACGTGTTCTACCGCCTGCGGCGCCAGGGCATGACCATCCCGTTCCCGGTGCGGGAGGTGACCTTGCACCGGGCCCCGGGCGAGGACGCCGCCGATGAGAGCCGGGCGATGGTGGCGGCAGCGTTGGCCGCGGTGCCGCTGTTCGCGGCCCTGACGGAGGAACAGCTGGCGGCCGTGGTCGCCGCGGCCCGCCTCGCCGCCTACGCTCCGGGGGAGGCCATCGTCCGCCAGGGGGACGAGGGGGAGTCCCTGTTTGTCGTGGTCTCCGGGACGGTGGCGGTGGAGGTGGCTGCCGAGGCAGGGGCACAACCCGTCGTGGTGGCCGTGAGGTCTGGCGGCGACTTCTTCGGCGAGATGAGCCTTCTGACGGGCCAGGAGCGCACGGCCACGGTCCGGGCTCGGGATGAGGTGCAGGTGGTTGTGGTGGACAAGGCGGCGGTGGCCGGGGTTCTCCTGGCGGACCCGAAGGTCGTCGAGCGGCTGTCGGAGGCCGTGGCCCGGCGCCGGGACGTCACCGCCGAGAGCCTGGCCGCCCACGAGGCGAAGGCCGCGGTCCGCCGGGGCGCCAGCCGCCCCCTGGCAGACAGAATCCGGGTCTTCTTTGGCCTGGAGGAAGGCCACGTTTCTGGTCCAGGACAGTAGATCACCCGGCTTGCTCCTTGCCAGGGCGCGCAGCCCAACCTCCGTGCGCAGAGGGGTCCCCTAGGCGTCGTCGCCGGCCAGGAGCCGCCGTTCCTCCTCGGTCAGTCGCAGCTCCGCCGCCGGCAGTAGCTCGGCGAGTTGCGCCACGGTGTTCACCCCCAAGATAGGCGCCGTCACCACGGGGTTGGCCAGCAGCCATGCCACGGCTACCTGGGCTGAGGTGCCGCCCCGGCCGCCGGCCACGAGGGCCAAGCGGTCGAGGATGGCAAGCTTGTCGGGGCTGAAGTACTCCTTGGCGATCCCCTCGGCCCGGGGGCTCGAGGGCAGCGGGGCGTCGGGCCGATACTTCCCGGTCAGGAATCCGCCCTGGAGGGGGCTGTAGGGGATCACCCCCAGGCCCATCTCGTGGCACAGGGGCATGAGCTCCGCCTCGAATTCCGACCGGTGCGCCAGATTGTAGCGGGGCTGCAGCGACTCATAGCGGCACAAGGAGCCGGTGTCGGATGCCCACAGGGCCCGGGCCAGCCGCCAGGCCGGGTAGTTGGAGCAGCCCACGTAGCGCACCTTGCCGGATCGGACCAGGTCGTGGAAGGCGGCCATGGTCTCCTCGACGGGGGTTGCAGCGTCGAAGGCGTGGGCTTGGTACAGGTCGATGGCCTCCACCCCCAGACGCCTGAGGGAGTCCTCCGCCGCCTGAAGGATGTGGATCCGGGAAAGACCGGCCCCTGCGGACCCGTCCCACATGGGCCCCCGCACCTTCGTGGCCACCACCATCTGCCGGCGGAGGCCGCGATCTCGCAGCCACGCCCCGATGATCTCCTCGGACACTCCCCCCGGATTGCCCTCTGCCCAGCGCGTGTAGACATCCGCCGTGTCGAGGAAGTTGCCGCCAGCCTCGTGGTAGGCGTCCAGAATGGCGAAGCTGGTCTCCCTGTCGGCCGTCCAACCGAACTGCATCGTGCCCAGACCCAGTCGCGACACCACCAGGCCCGTGCGGCCAAGGTTTGTAGTCTCCATTCGTCCCCCCTTTTCTCAGTGCGCCGGTGGCCAGTCGCCGCCGGGTAGCGACGGCAGGAACAGGGTGGCCGCCACGGGTCCAGGCGCCGCCAGCGACGCCGTTGCCGTGGCGCGGGCCGAAGGGCTTGGTGACGGAAAGGCCGGCGCCGGCCCCGTGCTGGTCGCCTCGGGGGGGCCAGGAGTCGGGAAGGGCGGCGCCGTTGGGGGTGGGGGCGGCAACGACGGTCCAGGAGGGGCCGAGGTGGCCGCTGGCGTGCC
>CAZXNP010000301.1:0-3110 GCA_964642035.1 uncultured Anaerolineales bacterium
TACCAGCTCCATTCTGCTGAAAAATTTGTCTGGATAGTGCCTCATTCCAGTACGCACCACCCTTGAGGACAGACTCAACGTGAAGCCAATTATTTGAGTAGAGCAAGGCATCGATGCCGATCTGGCCACCATAAAGGTTGTTAACCGTACGTGATGACCAGTTGTCTATGAATCCTGGTCCAGGCGTCTGCGTATCCAGCGAAAATGACTCAGCCCATTCGAGCCAGCGAATACCGCAGATGAACTGCACGTTCCCTGCGGCCATTGGTGTTCTGCTATTGAGTTCCAGTGTCTGAATGTGACTGGTGAGATTCACATCGCCATCTTGAAAGCTGGCTGCATTCCCGAGAATATCTGCAGCGAAAGCATCTGTAGCTGTCCCACGAAGCAGTTTTTCACTCTGGAAGCTCCACGCACCGAGGTACCCAAACTCGATTGCATTGCCACATGCATCTGTGCGGAACAGTTGAATACGTGGTCCAGCGGCCATGCCACTTTCTAATTGATTCGCATTTAAAATTGGTGCTCCGACTGGTCCGGGACCAGCAATAACAAGTTCCCTGCTGTACGGTGCACTTCGCCAGAGCATGACGGCTTCGGCACGAGCTGTCCAGCAAGCTGGACCTGAGCAACGACAGCCATTTTTGCAGGCGTGAAGGAGGTTCATGTGGCCGCATGCATTTTTGCAGGCATTGCCCCATGTGTTGAGCCCGTGCGTCCAATCCCATGCACTACTTTCATCACATATCGGCGGAGCATAGTAGTCACCAGAGACGACCCACTCAGATTCGAGATCGTCAACATATCTCGCTTCTGCATTATCGATCACAGAAACTGAGGCCCCTTCAGAGGACCAACTGCTGTCGTCATCTGCATCTTCTGCAATGGGTTGAAGTATCGAGCTGGTGCTTTCTTCACCAACGAGTCCATCAAATGAAAGTGAACCAGACGCTAACTGCGCAGGATCAGGTGCATTTCGTGGTGTACGATTTCTTGGTATCAGAGCAGGCGGCTCTCTGTCTTCAACAATATATTCAGCGGCAACTGCCATCGTCATGCTGGGACTGAGTCCTGCAAACACGACGACTATGGCAAGGAACAGTCTGGCGAGAGTTGCTACTCTCAAACCACTGGTTTTCATGCAATGCCTGATCAATTGACGGCTCATGATGGCAACGATTCCGCTCTGTGTTGGAAAAATCCGAAACATCAGGGGGTTCATCGTCATCAGGTCGCAACGATCGTGACAAACATTTGCAGTAGAGAATCTGGAAAAAGATCAGGAACCACAGGTTTCTGGATATCTGGAAAAGCTATACACCTTTGAGAAGTATTTGATGACACACGAGTAGGCGTAGCTGAGGAATCTTTCATTCGCAGTCGATTCCCAAGTATTGAATTTGATTGATTGTTTAGGAATGTAGTCATTTGATTTACATGCAACACAAGCAGATATAGCAGTTGATTCGCCTGTCTTGCTCTTCTCTCGTAAAGCAACTTGGTTTCCTAAGCTGCCATTATGTGTAGAAAGACTCACCCTGGAGAGGAGTGTTCTACCTTTCCGCCGTACCGACATCGTGCCAGTTTGCAGCTCACACGAAACTTTGAAGTGCTTCACCCGTGTAGCTTCGCAGCAATTTATTTTGTTTCTGCTTCGCCCAACGCTCGGCATGAATGAAAATGTCTTCTGGTGGGCCTTCAGCCACGATCTGTCCACCTCCATCACCAGCCTCAGGCCCCATATCGATCACCCAATCGGCAGCTGCAATAACCTCGAGATTGTGTTCAACAACCAGCACCGTGTTGCCTGCCTCAACAAGCCGCTCGAGAACGTGGAGTAACTTCTCAATATCAGAGAAATGAAGACCAGTGGTCGGCTCGTCAAGAATATACAGCGTGCTCCCTGTGCCCGGCTTTGCCAGTTCTCGTGAAAGTTTTACACGTTGCGCCTCACCACCAGAAAGCTGTGGTGCAGGCTGCCCAAGCGTCAGATACCCAAGACCAACATCGACAAGAGTTCCAAGAATGCGGGCAATCTGCGGAGCAGATTCAAACAGATGGGCTGCCTCAGCAATACTCATCTCAAGCACATCCGCGATCGATTTGCCATGCCACTTCGCATGCAGTGTCTCAGCAGAATATCGTCTGCCCTTACAGGTCTCGCACTCAACCCACACGTCAGGCAAAAAATGCATCTCGACACGTCGCCGCCCAAGTCCATCACATGCTTCACAGCGGCCACCAGGCACATTGAAGCTGAATGTGCGAGGCGTAAACCCACGGGTACGAGACTCAGGGAGCTTTGAAAAAAGCTGTCGAATCGGGTCAAAAACGCCCGTATAGGTTGCTGGTGTCGATCCCGGGGTTGAACCAATCGCATCCTGATCAACAAGAATCACCTTGCTGATCTTGTTCATTCCTTTGATGGAATCATGGGCTCCAGGCTGCTCTCGTGAAGCATGCAATCGTCGAGCAACTGCCCGCCAGAGCACATCAAGCACAAGTGATGTCTTGCCAGAGCCACTCGGGCCAGTCACGGCTGTCAAAACACCCAAAGGAAATTTCACATCAAGATTTTTCAGCGTGCGATGTCGAATGCCCTTGAGCTCGAGCCATTCATCCGGTTCACGACGTCCATGCTCATTTTTGTGTTCAAGGATGGCGTCGCAGGCACGCCGTGTTGATAAGTACGGTCCGGTAATACTTGTTTTTATCTTTTCAAGTTTTTTGGGCGATGCCTGGGCCACAATCATGCCACCTTCACGACCACTTCCCGGTCCAAAGTCGAGACAGGTATCTGCCGCATTCACCACGTCTCGATCGTGTTCAACCACGACAATGGTGTTCCCAAGATCACGAAGCCGAACAAGCGCCTGAATAAGTCGGTGGGTATCACGTGGATGAAGGCCGATGGTTGGTTCATCAAGCACGTAGAGCACGCCTGTCAGGCCGCTCCCAACCTGTGCCGCAAGTCGAATCCGCTGCATCTCACCACCAGAAAGACTGCCTGCAGGCCTCGCCATATCAAGATATTCAAGACCGATTTCATCAAGAAATTGGGCCCGGTTTGTGAGTTCACGAAGAAGATCTCCAGCAATCGAGCGTTCGTC
>CAZXNP010000302.1:0-3106 GCA_964642035.1 uncultured Anaerolineales bacterium
AAATTTCCACCGACACGCCGGGGTGGCCGCGGTGGGAGCGACGTGAGAAGAGAACCCCCGGTGGAACGACACCGGGGCTTCCCTTTGGTCCAGCCCCGGCCACCCGACCGCGAATCTGCGGTCCGGCGACCGTAGCGACTAGCCCAATGTCGCTGTGAAAAGCCTTCACGGCGTTACGTGTTGGGGCACGTGCGTGGAACGATGAGTGCGTATCACTTTGGCGACACGCGCCGTCATTACGATGGCGCTTGCGTCGTCTCGTCATTGTTTCTGCCGCAGAATGATGGTCGGCACGCAAGTTGCACTGCGTTCATTGAAGTGCGACTGGAATTCTGTGAAGACTCCGCCGAAGAAAGGATGGGGCGGAGGCATCCAATCTGAAACGAGCGGAAGGCTCGTCGTTGTGAGGATTCGCGCAGCTTGGGCGAATTCAGATCGTCTTGCAGTCAGCGAGGGAGTTTCTCATGGAACGCATCGACAAGCTTGCAATAGTCGGGATGACAATTCTTAGTTTTCTTAGTTCTGCTCTTGGCTCGGTCGCGTGGGCTCAAGACGCATCAAACCGTCCGGGAGCATCGCGGTTTCGTGCTGCACCCGGAATTCTCGGGGACGTACCGAGTCCGCCTTGGGATGCAGGAACACCCGTTGTCGAATCGCGCTGTTGCGCTGGATGTTGCCGGGACCAGGCAAGTCAGTTGGCCGACGAGTCTGCTGCGCAGCCGCCGACCCGTCAACCGGCGCAACCAGCTCCGCGTGACTTGCGTGTGCTGGCTGGGCAGCTACAGGTTGTGACCGAAGCGGCCGCCGACACGATCGACTACGCGGTGCCCTGTTGTTGCATGGGCGATCGGATGCGCGGGGAAGCAGCTCAGGTGGCGAAACGGGCGCGGCAGTTTCGCAAGTCGGTCGAGCAGAAAGTGGCGGTGGAGCGACTGCGGCGGGATTTCGAAGCGGTTGCCGATTCCTTCGTCGCGCTGGCTCGGCCGCTGCAGCAGCAGTCCGAGAGCGTTCTGGTGAATCGCGCCATGATCCGCGTGGATCGGACGTTGGCCGAGATCGGAAAGACGCTGGCGCCTCGGGGGCCGGATTCGACGGGACACCGTGACATGCCTGGTCGGATGCCACACGAACACCCGTCGCAATCCGCTGCGAGCGACTCCAAGGCGCCGCATGCGCACCATCAACCCGATCTGTCAGATTCATCCGCACCGCTTCCGCTGCCAACTCCCCTTGGAGCGGCGGCCAAACCGTCTGTACGACGTCCTGTGATTCCCGAAGGCATGGAAGGGATTGGGCAATTACCGCTCGAAGATCAGGCTACGGCATTGGCGCAAAAGACGTGTCCCGTGACCGGCGGAAAGTTAGGAGCCATGGGCAAACCGATCAAGGTCGACCTCGGCAACCGCTCCGTCTTTGTTTGCTGCCCAGGTTGCGTCGAGGAACTCAAGAAGAAGGCGAGTGCGTCGCCCGATCACGTCTGACCAGCGTGCGGATCAGTACCCGCCGCTTGCCGATCGGCGTCGCGGCTTCTTCCCGCGCTCTCGACGGAACTGCCGCAAACTGGCAGCATTCCTGCTCGCGCAGTCGCATAAACCAACCAGCAGGCTGGAAATGCTCCCCGCGTTGAGTCGTTCTTCTTTCTTAATCCGTGCTCCGGCTTTGCCATCCGTGCTATCAAGACGACGACAAGCTCTACCGCACGTGGTCGAGATTGTCTGAAAAGAACCACGCGCACAGTATGAGGTACAAGAAACGGAGAGACTCCATCGCGTCGAGAATAGCACGGATGGCAAAGCCGGGGCACGGATGGCAAGAGAAAAGCTTACCGCGTGAACATCTCAGAACGGGTAGCTACAGCAGGCTGAGTAGCTGCTGCCGCGCAGGCGCAGGTCCTTGCAGCCGCAGGTGGCGAAAACGAGTCCGCGCTGGCGGCATTCGCGATGGAGCCACTCGTAGGTCCGTCGCTTACGCTGCAGAGGAATGGACCAGACGGCACCCTCGCTGGCCGGACAGAGTTCCGTGCAGGCGAAACTGGCTTGGCCCAGGTATGGGACGTGTTGCAATCGAGGCCGATGACACAGTGGCGTCAGGAACAGGTAAGCGGCTGCAACCTGCTTCGCTCCCGCCTCGGCCACGGCATCCAGCAGTGGCTGCAACTTGTCGGGTGTATCGTCGATATCGGGCAGCAGAGGATCCAAGCGGACGCTCAGTTGCGTCAGTCCGTACTGGCGAGCCCGGCGCACGTTCTCCAGTCGGGCTCGGGCCGGAGGAGATCCGGGCTCCACCGATCGGTTTCGATCGTCATCCAGACTCGCCAGTCCGATGAACAGGACGACCTGATCCGGCCACTGGCTGAGGATCCGGAACACGCGATGAGGAACCAGTGCTTTCGTGGAGATTCCAACGCGCACTCCTCGAGGAAGCACTCGCTCCAGGACACGCTCCAGGTTATCTCGCGCGGCTGGAGCGAGCGGATCGCTGAAAGGACTCAGATACAGGGGGCTGGGATAGTCGTCCTGTTGCAGGACTTCTTCGACCGACAAGGACCTGGCCAGGACCTGGCCGGAGTGCTGATGGTGCAGCTCGAGCGCTCGATACGAATGGAAGGGGCAATAGACACACTGATGCTCGCAACCCACCGTCAAATCCAGCCCCCAATGATGGCACATCCCATCGACCCGTTCGATACGCGCTTCGGCAATGCACTTGATGGTCGTACTCACTTGTGTTTCTCCTGCACATCACGCGGCAGCACGTAAGCTGTTGCTCAGACGGCGTTTAGCGTGATTTGCGATTTCGCTGCTCGATGCAAGCTCCTGCGCGACGGCATCCGCGCTTGGCCAACAAGTCACACAGGCTCATAAGATTTGATGCCGTAAAATGTGATTTCCTTCACATTTTGATGTCTTTTTCAGGATTCGAAACTGCCCAGGTTGCTGCCGCGGAGAACCGGGAGTGCGCAATGAGCCGATAATTCGCGTGTGACTTGTGGGCCGACGAATTGGCGCGATCGTGTATCGACCCGAACGTTGGAGAGAACCAAGAGTCCGACAAAATCATGAGGGACAAAATGATCGGGAAAACAAGCATGATTTTGTCCTCCATC
>CAZXNP010000303.1:0-3093 GCA_964642035.1 uncultured Anaerolineales bacterium
CCGCGGGTGGCCGGCCCCGTTTTCCCCGCCGGCGGCGAGATCGTGTGAACCCCGCGCGCCCCGCCCCGCCAGTTGGGCAGCGATTCACTGGCGAGCAACTGGCCCGTGTCCGTGTAATACATCTTGATCATGCAGTCGCCGTTGTACATGGCCGTCTGCTGCCCGGCGAGCGTCTTGACCCCGGCGGCATTGGCCTGCGCGGTTCCGGTGATGAAAATCTGCGTGCCGAAATCCTTGGCGATCGCGTTGACTTTGGCCTTGTTGACCTCCGTCTCGGCATCGGAGGATTCCTTTTGCATGATGCGCCGGATTTGCTCACCGGCGTAGACCGTAAACCCGGCCTCGAGCAGGCGATGTTCGATCTTGGATTCAAGAATGCTGCTGTCCTGAATGACGCCGTCGATGCGCTCCAGGATGTACACGGCGATGCCCGGTCGGCCCACCTGATCCAACACGTTTTGAACCTCGCCCCAGGTTGTGGCGATCGCGCTCTTGCTGACCTTGGCTCTGATTTTGCAGAAAAAAGTACCCCCCGCGGCCGGGCCCTGATCGAGCACTTTGAAATCCGAAATGATCCCCTCGGCGCGGGAATAAATGGAATCGCGGATCAACTCGAAGTTGTCGACGTTGCTGTGGGAGCTGATCTCAATACGCCCCCCCTGCTCCAGCGCTTTGCGCAACGCGTCGTTCTTGGCTGAATCCGGGGATGTACCGACCCCCTCCACCGTGACGACCTCAACATCTTCGCCAAAAGCCGGCTGCCCCGCGAGCATGAACGCGACCGCGACGGCCCATCTGCCGTTTCGCCACATCTTGGCCATTTCCGTTACTCCTTACGATCCTTGAGGGGGACGCTTCCGATTACACGATCTGGGCATTGTGTCGCGCCCGGCCGTGCGGTCAACCCGCCGAAAAAAGGTGCCAGGATGGATTATTGAACTGTGGCCAGCAGCCTCGCCAGTCTGCGGGATACGCGATGACGGCCGCGCAAACACCCCCGAATGAGTATGACGCATCCATCCTGACACCCTTTCTCGCGGGTGCCGTCGTACATCATTACCCCGCATCCGCCGGCGGTGGCAATACCTGGCCTGCCAAGAAAAACGCGGCAGCCTGAACCGCATCGGCGAATCCGCCCACGGCCGCATCGCGAATGTCACGCGTGAACTTATTCGAGGAGCAACCGGCCGAGCCGGCGGCAAAACAGATGACCATGAAGAGCGTTGCGAATCGACGCATTACTTGTCTCCCTAAAGTGTTGGCGGCAGGCGTTGCGCCTCGACCGCGGCGGACCGAACCTCCGAACGGCTCAGCCCACAAATCTAAAACCTAAATCGATACTGAAGATAAACCAGATCCGCGTCCTCACTGGGTCCGGTGTTGCGGATCACGTCGCTATCCCAAAAGTGCGAGTAGCCAACCAGCATGTCCGAATGAGCGCAGACCTTCCAAACGAACTTCAGGTCCAACTCATGCCCGATTTCCCGGCCACTCTTGCCGGTGACGTCTCGCCGCCCCGGCCGCCCCCCCGCGTTGTAAATCGCATCCTCGTTCTGGTTTTGCCAGAACGTGTGGTAGGCCAATGCGCCTTTGAGCTTCTTGGGCACCAGCCACGCGGCCAGGTTGACGTTGACGGCATTGACGTTTTGGCGACCGATCAAATCCAGATATCCGAAATAGGCGTGCCCCAACGGGAATAACTGGTCAAACGTCTGCACTTTGCCGTCGAAGGGATCGTCGTCACCGGTAGCCATGTCCCACCCGGCACCGATTCGAGGCTTAAGCGGCAGGAAGTCCATGGTGTAGCCGACGTCGACCGTCCAGCTCCAGGCCTGAATCGTGTCACCCGCCCAATGGCCCCACTGCCCCGCCAGCTCCGTCTCGTAGTCGATGCCGGGGCCATTGCCCCAGAACCGCGCACCAAAAGTGTAGACGCTCTTGTCGCCACTTTTGCCGTTGGGATTCCGGCGGTTGGCGCGGTCGTCGACACCTAGGAAATACACATCGAGTCCGTGGCACGGGATGCCCTTGTAGGTCAAATAGACGCCGTAGAAATCGAAGTCCTCATTCACCCGGTCGCTCTGGCGGCGCTGAAGCACGACGGGCTTGACCCACCACGCATCCACAACCCAGTTGCCTTGCTCCCAGAGCAGTTTGACCCCGTCAAACCGGCGGCGCGTTTGCGCCCAATCCAGCGGCGAGATGAATCGCTGTTTGCCGTACTGCAGATCCTGGCGACCGACGCGAAGGGTCAACGGGGTATCTTCGCCGAGCACACGGAGATCGACAAAAAGCTGCTGCAGATCAAGGATGTTTTCGTCTATGCTGCGGGGCGGCAGATCCCGGTCCTCGTCGTGTACGACAACCCCCTGGGCAAACACACGAAACAGCTTCCTGTACTTTAAATCGGTATGCAGCATCCAGCGATATGTCGTAAACGTATCGTTGGCGGGTTCGGTCGCGCCGAAACCCTTGTTGGTTTCGGACTCCATGCGGAATCGGAATTCACCCCCAAGCGTCAGGCGCCAATCCTCGCCGAGATGGACGTTCTTGACCGGATCAAAGAAGTCGGGGACGTACGATCCCTCGGGACCATCAAGGTAGCTGAAGTCCTCGTCGTATCTCAGGTTCAGATACTTCGGTCGGGCAAGAGGCTTTTCTTCGTCCACGACGTCAAGAGTCTTGGATTCGACCACTTCGCGTTCGCCGTCCTTGGCATCCCCGACGTCCGCGGGCGGCGGTTTCGCACTGTCCCGGGCGCCCCCCGCATCCTGAGCCATGACGCCGTGCGGCGACGTCCAAACCAACCCCAGCGTGGCAACCAAAGCGAAACACACATGGCGATGACGCGACATGAATCGTCTTCCATCCTACATACAACCGTGACACGTTCAGACGGCGCAAGCCGACCGAATTGTCGATACGTTTATGGCTTTCTTCGTACTTTGCCATCGACGAACCGAAGTTTTTTTTCAATCACTTCCCCGGCTGTTAAAATAGGCTATCTGGGAAATCTTGGCGGCGAACCCGTGGATCGCCTAAGTCACGGACCTGCGCGAGATCATCCCACCTGGTGGGATTGTGCAAAACAGG
>CAZXNP010000304.1:0-3090 GCA_964642035.1 uncultured Anaerolineales bacterium
ACCCTGCACAATGATCCCTGTGCAGGGTTTTTGTTTGTTACTGTTACGGGAATTGTTGGGGAATCATAGCAGTAAAATAACTGAAATCTGCACGCACGTCAGTTGAAAAAACTTACAAAATATACGAAGCCCTTTGGATAAGCCTGGATAGTTAATATATTTGTTTATTATCTATTTGAATGTTAAATTATTTTAAGAAGCACAACTATAGTGGCTGGATATTGCACGCAAATTGTATTCGTAACAGAATTTTCAGAATAAATACAATGAGGGCGAAAAAAAAGTATTCAGAGTTTATTATATTTTATTATCTTTGTTGTTGGATGAAAATGACGTAGAATAAGCCCACGCAGCATTTATACATCTTCGTTAACAGAAATTACAAAAAATGTCATTTAACGGTTGATTAAGGAATAAGAATCGTTTAGTGAAAACCAATTAAACTAACATGAAAAAAAAATTAGAACTACATTGGTTCGGGCTATATACCCTCAAAAGTATAAATAATTTACCCAATGAAATCCGACAAGGTGGAATATATATTTGTGGTTTTATGAATAATGAAAAATTTATACCACATTATGTTGGTAAGGCAAACAAGGACACTAAAATTTTGTATCGTATTTATGACTATATTTCAAATATAAAAAGCGGGTATTGTACTATTTGGGACATGAAATCTAAATTTATTATACCACCATATAATGACCAAGAAACAAGAATTGAAAAAACTCTTTTCTTTCCACCAATCAATGTTCCTGGAGATGACAATCAAATTAAGAAAGAATATCCAAAAAAATTCGATTATTCAGAGGTGCTTTCAAATTGGGACAAATACAAGCCACATATAGAATTTATGCAGGACCATTTTGCATTTGGCTTTGCTAATTGCCACGATGAAGACATTAGCGATGCAGAAAAAAGAATAATTAATCTCATAGGGAAAGATAACCTCACCAACATAAGAGGTGGAGAAACTTCGTTAAAAATAAACCATACCGGTGTAAAAAATATAACCGAACTATTCATAAAAAAACCCTCTTAATATTAAATCTTAATACATAAACCGTTATCATCAATTGCTCATTTTTTTTCGTTCCTTTGAAAGTGAATTTATAATTATGTGAAATAGCAAGTAAAGAATAAAGATGTATAAACTTAAAAATCAAAATTATGCCAGACGAACAAAACGTAGTTAGCAGAACATTTGAAGAAATGTTCAAACACCCTGTTCGGTATGAAATCCCATTCTTTCAACGAACTTATGCTTGGAGTAGACCTGAATGGAAACAACTTGACGATGACATCGAAGAACAAATCCTAAAAGATGTTCTCGAAAGAATTAAAAACAAAGGAAAAGAAGTGAATTCAGAGATATTACGAGAGTACCTTTATGATTACGAACACTTTTTCGGAGCAATCGTGGTGCTGGAGAAACCGAACGCTGACCCAGCATTAAAACGTTTCTATGTTATTGACGGACAACAAAGGATTACCACTGTTTACCTTCTAATAGCAGTTGTGGTTGAACAATTAAAACGAAAAAGCGATTTAGCGGAAAAAGCAAAAGAATACATTAGCTACTTAGAAGGACTACTAACTAACGAAATAGATACCAGTGGCGATGACTATAAAAAATTAAAAATATTTAGTAACAAGGGCGACAGATTACCAACATACTTAATGCTTTATGGACAAAATCCGCAATCAGATTTTTTATCAGCAGACCAACAACTTTACATTCCTGATAAAAACAGAATTGACATATTCAGAAAATATATGCAGAGAAAACTGCAAAGCACACCAGTTGAATATTTGTGGGCCTATTCACAAGCCATTTTGAAAAGTTTAAAAATTGTTTGGATTCCGCTTAAAGAAGGAAAAGACGACCCGCAGGCAATTTTTGAGAGTTTAAATGCAAAAGGAACTCCCCTATCAGCAAGTGAACTTCTTTGTAGTTTCCTATTCAGACCATTGATTGATGAAAACAATAATCAGCACGAAATCATCCATAACGAAAAATGGTTGAAATCCATCAATGAAGTTGGAGGTGATAAAAACTTTGAGGCATACCTGAGAAACCTTTTGTCGATTGGACAAAAGAAAATGATTGGAAAAGGCAGGAGAGTTTATGTTTTCTTTAAATACAATAACAAGCATTTGACAGCAGATGATGCAATACAATATCTGAACAGCATTAAGGAATCTACTACACTTTATAATCATATCACAGACCCATTGACACATCCACACCCAAATGGAGAAATCAAAAAATTACTCGTGCAAATTGACAGCACAAATATGTATTCGTGTACGCCTTTCCTGCTTTCAGTACTCAGGGCAATTAAGCATGCAGAACTATCTGAGCGAGATGCAGTAAAAACTCTTAAAGAAACGTTTGTACTCTTAGTAAGGAGGAAGTTAGCAAAGTTACAAGTGACAAAATATGACACTTTCTTCCCAAGTTTATGGAACAAAATCAAAGATGAGCCCGACAAAGTGAGAGCACTTCAAGAGCAAATAAGAAAAGAGGACTTGTGGGTATCCGACCAAGAATTGAAGGATTCTATCAATAACAAACCTCTTTACGCTAAAACTGAATTGTCATTTGTTCGTCTTGTATTGCAAGAGATTGACAAGCAAATGCAATCACACGGACAATTCCCAGACTATTCGACAATAAATACAGTAGAACACGTAATGCCACAGACACTTAATGATAAATGGGTTGAATACCTTGGACAAGATGCTCAAGATTTGAGTTTGGACAGAATAAAAAATTCAATCGGCAATCTTTGTTTATTGAGCCAACCTGCTAATAGTAGCGAAGGACAAAAACTATTTGAAGAGAAGAAAAAGAATCCTGCCCTTTCAGATGTGAGCGCTCTTAATAGGGACTTAAAATCGAGAAATGTTAAATGGGATATTTCAGCAATTAAACAAAGGTCTGCCGACTTAGCAGAAAAAGGATTGAAAGTTTGGAAATGGAATTAACACTTTAGCTTCGGTGGACAGAAAAAATGAGCAACAGATGATAACAATGGTAGCTGTTGCGCAACCCTCAAAAAGTAAAAAAATCGACTTCTTTTA
>CAZXNP010000305.1:0-3078 GCA_964642035.1 uncultured Anaerolineales bacterium
TCGGCCGCTTACGGTGAAAGTTTCAAAAAATCCGAATACTCGGTTTGCCAACCAGCGAAACTCAAGCCAGAAGCATTCTCCTCAAAAAAGGTTACGTAATCCTGGGAGGGGGTGTGAGCCCCGGCCACGATGGGATCACCCTGTGACGTACGAGCTTGAGCGGCTTCGTTGCAATCTGTGCGGCGAGGTGTTCACCGCGAAGGCCCCGGGGGACGTGGGCGATGAAAAGTACGACCACTCGGCGGCGGCCATGATAGCCCTGCTCAAGTACGGATGCGGCATGCCGTTCAATCGCCTGGAGCGGCTGGAAAAAGACTTGGGAATACCGCTGCCGTCATCGACCCAGTGGGAGGTAGCGTACCGATTGGCCCTGAGTCTCGCGCCGATTTATACCGAGCTTATCAGGCAGGCGGCCCAGGGGGAGGTGCTGCACAACGACGATACGACGGCCCGGATTCTCAATCTGGAGTCGCCGCCCCGCGTTGGAAAAAACGGCAAGGAGCGGACCGGGCTGTACACGTCCGGGATCTTGTCCACAAAGGACAAGCGAGAAATAGCGCTGTTCTTCACCGGCAGAAAACACGCGGGCGAAAACCTGGAGCACGTTTTGTCGCATCGCAGCGAGGAACTCTGCGTTCCGATTCAGATGTGCGACGGCATCAGCGCCAACACCGCCGGAGATTTCGAAAGCCTGCTATCGAACTGCAACAGCCACGCCAGGAGAAAATTTGTCGAAGTAGCCGACGACTTTGTCAAAGAGACCAAACACATCCTGGGCGTCTTCAAGCAGGTCTACAAAAACGAAGATGACACCAAGAAGCAGAGAATGACCGACAACGAGCGCCTCGAATACCACGTCGAAAACAGCAAACCCCTACTCGACGACTTGAAGAAATGGTTTGAAAAACAGTTCGAGGAGAAAACCATCGAGCCCAACGGCAGCCTCGGCCTCGCCATAAATTACATGACCATGCGCTGGAAAAACCTGACGTTGTTTTTGCGGGTTCCCGGCGCGCCCCTCGATAACAACGTCTGCGAGCGAGTGATAAAGAAGGCCATCCTCCACCGCAAATCGGCCTCTCCCGCGTTTTCACATCGATGAAGACAGTTTTCGCGGCGTCAACCGCCGCTCAACAGACACCTGGCACCTCAGCCGATTGCAAGCGATTGTTCGCAAACCCCATTTCTGGGAGGGGAACCAGCTAAGCCTCCTCACGGCAAACGTAGCCACCGGTTTGGAGGTGTCAATCGCCCGGGTAGGTGAGCACGCGTGGAACGGTGGTACCGTCAGGCCGCCAGTTTCGAGGCCAGCGAAGCCACGTGACGCCCCTGAAACTCGGCGCCGGCCAGCTCGTTCTCGCTCGGCATCCTCTCGCCCTTGCCTCCAGCGATGGTTGTGGCCCCGTACGGCGATCCTCCGGTTATCTCTGCGATACCCATCTGTCCCTGGAATGCGTACGGAAGCCCAACCACAACCATACCGTGGTGTAACAATGTTGTATGGAAGCTGAGGATCGTCGATTCCTGGCCGCCGTGTTGGGTGGCACTTGCCGCAAACACACTGCCTATCTTTCCAACCAGCTTCCCCTCCATCCACAACTGCCCAGTTGAGTCCAGAAACTGCCGTACCTGTGCGGCCATGTTTCCAAATCTGGTCGGTGTACCGAATATAATGGCGTCGGCCTCGATCAGGTCGTCGATGGTCACCTCCGGAACTTGGTGAAACCCCTTTTGGGCTTCGAGCGCGCCCATCTTGCCCAGAACCTCCTCGGGAAGTGTCTCGGGGATTCGCCTTAGACAGGCCTCGGCTCCATCAACGCTCTCGATCCCTCTAACAACTGCTTTGGCCATTTCGTGAAGGTGTCCGTATGTCGAATAAAAAGTTACCAGTACTTTCATCACTTGCCTCCCTGCTTTACAAAACGGTTATCCAGGCTGAGAGCGCCGGATCCGTTTACAGCCAGAAAAATGAGCGCACCCATAATGGATAGGTTTTTCATGAACATGATCATCTGCATCTTGGCTTCCGCCTCGGGGACGCCCCAAAACGCATGGAAAATGAGTGAAGCCGGGATCAGAAACACGATCAGGGCCAGCGCGCCCAACCGGGCCTTGAAACCCAACAGGATGGACAGGCCGCCAACAAGCTCGAGCACGATCGCGCCAACCAGGAGGGGCTGAGCCATGGACATGCCAGCCGATTCCATGTATGCCACTGTCCCGCCGAAGTCGAAGATCTTGCCCATGCCGCTCATAATGAAAATTGCGGTCAGGAAAAAGCGGCCCAGAAAGCTCAGATTCTTGATCTTACTATCGTTCATTGATCGATCTCCTTCTATTGGTTCTCACGCTGGCCCTTCCCAAGAGCCGCGCAGAGAGATTTCAGTTCATTTTGTTGTTTTGCCGTAAGGACGGACATGGCCCTGGCAACAGCGGAGGCGTGAGACGGGAACACTCGCTTGATAAGCCTTGTCCCCGATGCCGTCAGTGTCACGTTTACCTTGCGTCGGTCGCCGGGCACGGGTTTTCGAGTCACCAGGCCCTTCTTCTCAAGGTTGTCCACCACAGTGACCAGGTTTCCCGAGCTTCTGAGAATCTTTTCAGTCAGCTGCCGTTGGGACAGGGGACCTAGGTGCAACAGTGCCTCCATGACGCCAAATTGGGACTGGCTGAGGCCCTCCATGTCGGTCTCCCGGCCCACTGACTCGGCCAGAGACTTGCTTGCCCGCAACAGAGCGATCAGCACATCTAGAGCCAGTTTCTCTTTTTTCGGTCCCGAGTATTTAGTTCCCATTTTTTACTCCACGTCGAACTTTCCTAACTTAAGCTATTGAACATTGAGTTCAACCCTTGGAAGGATCTTTTCAGAAACTGTTACGGATTGATTAGTTTGCTACCCAGAAATCTTGCCAGAGGCGGTGACGCGGAGGGGGGGACAAGGAAGGGGGGGGTGGGGCCCGAAAAAGAGCCGGGCGGGGTGGTAGCCCGGCTTGCTGTGAATGTCGGCGGTGCGGGGGAAGTCGGGCGCCTGCGCATCGTCGAGCCAGTAGTAGTAGTCGAACCAACGGTCCGCGCGGG
>CAZXNP010000306.1:0-3068 GCA_964642035.1 uncultured Anaerolineales bacterium
CGCCCGACCAGGCCGAGGTGTGCTCGGCGACTTGGCTGCATGGCGGGGCGGGCGCCGTCGACGCCGACGAGTCCCGCACCGGGGCGCCTCAGCCCTCCGTTGCCGCCGCCCCGGTTGGGGCCGCGGCGGATCCGGCGGCCCCCACTGCCGGGTTTGTGATCCCGAACGACACCCTGTTCTGGTTTGGCCAACCCAACATGAAGGATGTCCACGCCGCCGACGCCTGGGGCGTGACCTATGGCGCCCGGGACGTCGTGGTCGCCATCGTGTCGAGCGGCATCGATCTGGCGCATCCCGACCTGGCGTCGAAGTTGTGGAACAACAGCGACGAGATCGCCGGCAACGGCGTCGACGACGATGGCAACGGCTACGTGGACGACGTGGTGGGCTGGAACTTCCCGGAAGACAACGGCATCCCCGCCGACTTCCCCCGGGGCGCCCGGGGCACCATGAGCGCCGGCATTGCCGCGGCGGCCACCCACAACCGCCTGGGGGTGGCGGGCCTGTCATGGGGTGCCCGGATAATGCCCCTCAAGGTCCTTTTCCCTGACCGGAACGGCCTGGCCCGGGGCTACCCCGACGACGTCACCGAGGCGGTGTGCTACGCGGCCAACAACGGGGCGCGGGTGATAATGATCGAGGGTTGGTTCTTCGAGCCGGCCCTGACCGCGGCCGAGATCGTGCGCATGCAGGAGGCCATCGAGTTCGCCCACCGGCGGGCGGGGGCGGTGGTGGTGGCCCCGGCGGGGGACTGCGGCGACGACGCCCCGGACTGGTGCCCCAAGGGGGAGGGGGCCGTGGATGCCCCCATCTATCCGGCCCACCTGCCCCACGTCATCGGAGTCCAGGGGGTCGCCGCCGGTAGTATGCAGGTGCACCCGAACGCCAGCCACGGACCGTGGGTGGGCATGGCCGCCCCCGGCGACGGCTTCTACACCACGGCCTTGGGCTCCACTTACCGAGAGGTGCGCTACGCCGAGGTCAGCCAGGCGGTGTCCAATTTCGGCGCCGCCCACGTGGCTGGCGCCGCGGCGCTGCTCATCGGCCTCAACCCTTCGGTGAGCCCCCTCGAGGTGGAGGACACTCTGTGCCGGACCGCCAACCGCACCGTCGGGGGGCCATATCCCGCCGTCGAGGGGCGCTTCTGGAACGATCGCTATGGCTGCGGCATCCTCGACGTGGAGAAGGCGGCCGAATCCATCCGCTGGCGGGTGACCATGCGGCCCCCCAAGGTGGTCCTGTTCACCGACGGCCAGGCCCCGTGGCCGGTGGTGCGTTTCTCAAGCCTGAACCTGAACCAGGGCATGTGGGAGCTCCGGTCGGAGGCCAATTGGCTGAAGGCCGGCAGCGTCACCCAGGTGGTCGGCCAACCGGCCTGGGCTCCTGTCGAGGCCGACCTGGAGGCCCTGGCCATTGACGTGGGGCCATTGTTGAGCGGCGTAGAGCACGCCGGCGTTCTGCAAGCTTGTCCCATCCCCGAGGCCCGGGGGGACTGCACGGCCATCGGCTACAGGCTGCGGGTAGTCGATCGGGTCACTAGGCTATACCTTCCGTGGGTCGGGGATCGCTAGGCCCCAACAATTGCCCCGTGGCCCACCGGCATTTCCGAAGGCCCCACACCATTCGGAGGGCGCCTGAGACGTGGCGACTAGAACCTATGACGCCCGGGACATCGTCGAGCTCGGCTTTCCCGAGGCTATCCAGAAGCGCCCCGGCATGTACATCGGTGGCCGCAGCAACCTCGGCCATTTGCTGGCGGAGGTGGTGGATAACGCCATCGATGAGGCCATGGCGGGCTTCTGCCATCGGATCCACGTCACCCTGGGGGCCGACGGCAGCGCCGCCGTGGAGGACGATGGCCGCGGTGTGCCGGTGGACATCCACCCGGAGAGCGGCAAGTCGGCCCTCGAGATGGCCTTCACCCATCTCCACACCGGGGGCAAGTTCAACGCCGGGTCGTACTCCACGTCCGGGGGCCTCCATGGGGTGGGGGTCAAGGCCACCAATGCCCTCAGCTCGTGGCTCGTGGTGACGGTGCGGCGCCACGGCGTCCTGTACCGCCAACGGTACGAGCACGGGGTGGTGGTGTCCCCCGTCGAGATCCTCGACCCCAAGACCGAAGCGGCGGTGGCGGTGGTGGGCCAACGGGGCGCCAAGAAGGCCGTCAAGGATCACAAGGCGCGGCGCCTCGGAACGGGCACCGTGGTCGCCTTCATGCCCAGCCCCCAGTACATGGAGGTCATCCACTTCGACTACGCCGCGGTGGCGCACCGCCTCGAGGTGGCTTCATACCTCCTCCCGGGGACCACCTTCATCATCACCGACGAGCGGGGCGACGAGGTCCGCCAGGACACCTTCCGCCACGACGGCGGTCTTATCTCCTACGTGGAGCGCCTCAACGCCGGCCGGCGGGTGATTCACCCAGAGCCCATTACCATTGCCGGCGAGACGGAGTCCGGGGCGCGGGTCGAGATCGTGCTGCAATACCACGATGCGGACGATGAGGAGATCCTGTCCTTCGTCAACACCATTCCCACTACCGACGGCGGCACCCACGTCTCGGGCCTGCGGGCCGGCCTCACCAAGGCCATCAATAACTTTGGCCAGGCCAAGAAGCAGATCAAGGACAAGGACAGCGTCACAGGCCGTGACACCGCCGCCGGCCTCACCGCCACCTTGTCGCTGCTGGTGGCCGAGCCGGAGTTCACCTCCCAAACCAAGACCCAGCTGGCGACCCGGGAGCTCCACGGCCAGGTGATGAGCCTGGTGTACGAGGGCCTGGCCGACGCCTTCGCCAAGGACGTCACCACCGCTCGCAAGGTAGTGGACCGGTGCCTGGCGGCGGCCAGGGCTCGCGAAGCGGCGGCCAAGGCCCGCAGCCTAGTGATGCGCAAGAGCGTCCTGGACGTGATCGACACCGGCCTGCCGGGGAAGCTAGCGGACGTGGCCAAGGGGGCCGACACCCGGCACACCATCCTCTACGTGGTGGAGGGCGACTCGGCCGGGGGTAGCTGCAAGCAGGCCAGCAACAGCCGTTACACCGCGCGCCTGCCTCTCCGTGCCGGGGT
>CAZXNP010000307.1:0-3059 GCA_964642035.1 uncultured Anaerolineales bacterium
TCACGTTGAAAAAGCATCCCGGCCTGGCGACCCGCATACTCTGAGCGGCCTAACGGCTCGCGGTTAAGCTGCGGGCGAGTGCGTGTGAGCAAGCCTCTATAGCAAACCACCTGCAAGCGTGAACGCGCCGCCAATTTCCACGCCGATTAGCCCGTCAGCTTGAACCGCTGGTTAGGCGCGGCTGCCCTATGCCGCCAGCACCATTCTGTCACAGAGCCAAGATCTTCTCTAACTCCTTGTACAGCGACCATAAGGCACGCCCAGTGTTACCTATGACCGTCAGAATAAGGTCTTCGTCGGCATAGACCGCTGACCTCAGCGCTACTCCTGGATCCGATCCTTCGACGAAGTACTTCCTCACTGCTTCCTCCGACCGGTCAATCCAAACGCCATAGCCATAATGCGTATATGGCGACTTCCATGACGTGACAATCTGGGCTTCCAACAACGACTCTGTCGTCTCAACATTCAGGAGCCTATTCCCGGTCAACGCCTTCCAGAACCGCGCCATATCTGGCGCGGTGGCGCATGCCCCTCCATCAGGGGCGCCGATGATAGGCACTGCGAAAAAGTTCGTTCGCCATGTGTCATCGGCGTTCTTGATGTAGGCATAGGCCACCCTTTCTGGCAGTTGATCCGTCGCAAAGTATCCCGAATCCTTCATGCCAGCCGGCTCAAACACCCTCTCTTGGATGTATACCGAGAAGTCCATGCCGGTGACACATTCAATCACCAGACCCAGCAATATGTATCCCCCATCATTGTAATCGAACCGCTCCCCTGGCGAGAACTTCATGGGCTTGTGTTGGAACAAGGGCAGAAAGTCCCTTGGTCCTCTCACCTTGTACATGGGCAAGTCCTGCCACAATGCTTCATAATCAGAGTTGACATCCTCTTCGAAATAGGAGGTGATCCCTGAGCTATGCGTCAACAAGTGATGTATCGTAATGTCTGGCGCATAGTTCGGAAATGCCACGTCAACACATTCGCTCAGAGGTGTGTCAAATGTCAGCTCTCCTTGTTCCACCAACTGGCAGATAGCCACACTGGTGAAAATCTTGCCCCCCGACGCTATCTGAAATCTGGTGTTGCTCTTGTTAGGTATGGACTCTGACCTGATGGCAAAACCATACCCCTTTTCAAACAGAACCTCATCACCTTTTGTCAAGTAGACCACGCCGGAAAAAGGCTCCGGCTCAGTTTGGCTCTCAATACAGTCCGCCACCTGTTGTAAATCAAACTTCATTACACTCCTCCTGCCTCTACGATGCCTTTGGCGCGCCTAACGCCTGTATCAGCCGCTTGCGAGGGAACGGCCGTACCTGGGCGGATAACTAAATAGTTCCAAAATAAGCCGGTCTCGCAAGTCGGCTGCATACATTGTTAGGCCACGACTAGATATGGGGGCTGTTTTTGGGGGCAATGGCGTGGATCGCGCTATTCACCCCCATTTTGCACCCCCATATCTGGAAAGTTATCATTTTTGATTCCAAACATTTCGTACCATTCAACTGCTGTAAAAAAGTCGCGGCTATAGTCGTTATGTTTTTCTGGATAGACCGCCCCATCCGGGTCGGCCTCAAAAACTGGCAACCATTCACCTTCTGGAAAGATAATCAGCGTGTCAATTGCCTGCATGAAGTTGGCACGCTTTAGGCGATTGATAATGGCGCGTTTCGTGCCTGTAAATTCTCTAATCCAGTTCCATCCATACATTGCTGTAAAACGTGGTTTTAGTTGCCGTGCCATGAGTTTTTCCATTGCCAACAAGTGACCTAACGGTTAGCGTCAGCCGCCCGCCGGTGAATTGAAGACTCCTTCGCCGGGAAGACTCGCCTGAATAACCAGAGCCTTCGCTGGCGCGGCGCGGTAGGCGGGTCGGCTGCACGCAGGGTTAGGCCGCACCTTTTTCCGACGGTAATTCGAGTTTCTCTGCCCTATGCCCACCCATAAGGAGTGACGCTACTATACGCTCGCCATGTGAAGATGCTGATCGCGACGATCAACGCGATTGTAAGCCACGCCGGGAAAGGAGCCCAGACTTGCACTCCCAGCATGGCAACGGTCAGCACCACAAACATGCACACCGAGGCGATACGTTTACGACGCAGGCGCAGGGCACCAATCTGCTGCGCGATTTCCTGAGGTACAGGATTGCCGCTGGCCTGAACGAACAGAGCGTCAATGCGTGGCTGTAGACTTGTATGGACGTAAGTCAACAGACCAGCGATCAGCAAGAGGAGAAGGAACTTAAACCCGAGTATTGGGTTGGTTACGAGGGCATTTAACCCCAATCCCCTCAACAGCACCAGCGCCAGTCCTGTCACTAGAGCAGTGCCCTGAAACACATAGCAAGGGATGGTGCGGTTCTTGATTATGTTCTCCATGTAGGTGTCTGCTCGGTCACCCAGTGGCGGACCCAATCGAGCGCGCTGATTGACGGCGACGAGGGCGTAGAAGGGCCACGCCATCAGGATAGCGGTGAGGATGTGGATGACCTTGAGAATGCTGATAACGGTCTCCATGGTTTGCACTCCTTTTCTTCTGAGGGAGGATTGGTCTCTGGTGCTTGTGTGCCAAAGACCAATCCCTTCGACTATTTTCCGAAGAACTGGCTGACGGGAGTAATTGTGGCCTTGCAGCGATTAAAGCCCGGCGTGAGGAACTTCTCGACTGCGTCGTAGTCGTCAGCTTCCACGATGTAGTATAGCGTATGCTCGGTGTAGGCCCCATAAGCCGCCACAATCTTGAGCCCCGGTACATTCTCTGGCTTCTCGTGGAGTACCTCGCGCCCACCTGCATCAATAGGACAGGTCTCCGGTGTGTGGGTCTGGGTAATGAGGAACAGCATGGCAAATCACCTCCTTTCTTGAACAGATTCCGGCTAACAATGGTCACGAACATTACAGCGTGCGGCCTAACGGTCTAGCTCACCCGCCGCACGGCTCTGGCAAAGCCGGCCTCAACCACTGAGAACGTTGCTTCCCCAGCCAGCCGGCCTATGCGCGCCCAGACAGCGCGGTCGGGTGCGGTTCGTCCCGCTCACCACGGTGCAGCGG
>CAZXNP010000308.1:0-3059 GCA_964642035.1 uncultured Anaerolineales bacterium
GGTTCCAAAATTAAGGGAATCAAATGGCCCTCCCGGAGTCGTGTGATAACCGCAAGCGTTAGTGCCCTTCAGGTGCGGTAAAACTCCCTGTATCTCATATTCACAATCAGCTTGGTTTTGTTTTAATTTTAATCCAGAACCTACAAGCAAATTCCTATACCATTTCCAGTCGTCGATTTGGTAATCATCTCCGGGCTTACATCCTGTCATGCCGCCTTTGATTCTTGTCTTGGCGTCTACATTTATATGGCATGGGTTCTCAGAGTCTACTTCTACCATTAGACCCGATCTAAAGTTAATGCCCGTAAAATAACCACCTATAGCGGCATCAGTAGTAATACAGTTTGTGGTTTGACGAGAAGACCAAGGAATGGAAGGTTGCGAGCTTATCTGATAAGTGCAATCATCTTGAAGAGTATCTATTACAAGTCCTGTTCCAAAGACTAGATTTCTAAAGGGCTCATAGGTCGTCAAATCGGTTTTGGTTACATCATAATACTCGGAGCCATCACTAGGACATCCTCTATATCCTCCGCTAATTCTTGTTCTTGCGTCAACATGTATCTTACATGGATCTTCGGGATCTTGAGTAACTATCAATCCAGATCTAAAGTTAATTCCAGTAGCATTGCCCTGTATAGCAGGAAGATCGGTAACACACTCAGTGCCTTGGTATGACTCCCATTTTATATTGCTAAAGGCATTTAGAGTATAATCGCCCCCCATTCCATAGCAATCTCCATTACCGCTAAGCTGCAGTCCTGATCCAAATCTCAGCATACTGAAGTTAAGAGGCTTGTCGTATAGGGTCGATTCACTTTCTAAAGGCTGACAAGCACCAGAAGCATCTATAATCTGTGGGAACCTTCCTGATATTTCAACATAATCACATCCCTTATAATTTCCTGTATAGAGTGCAAACTGACAATCTGAAAACTTCATTTGTTCCCATTTATCAACACAAGTTTGTTCGGTTCCTCCTACAAGACCTGTAGAACTATTGTATACAGGAAGCCTAACGTCAATAGAGATTGCATCTACGTCGGTTCCAGACATACCGCGCTCCCCTCCGTAGTTATGACCAGTAAGGCCACAATGACCACTGAAGGGAGTATCATATTTTACCGTTATATTGGTTCCTTTTATTCCAGATCCAAATACAATAGTATCTCGCGACGTTATCTTTGAACTTTCATCAAGACAGCCATATGCTAAAGTGTCCATACATGTGCCACTATTAAGATAACAAAGATCACTACCACTTCCACTGCTAAACAACGGATAATATGTACAATCTAGGGAGTCCCAAAATGCAAATAGCTTTTCTCCAGAAGCTATTTTAGCACCCCAAGACGGATTGGTAAGTTCGATATGTCCGCTTGTATAAGGCTCTCCACCACTATCATAGTAGGGGTATTCGGTGCAAGCCATATTTAGAGTCCTTAAATCATCTCTTCCCCCGCCAGCTTCAATGTCGCCTCCCGTGTTGTGAACTTGTATAATCTTATACTGTATAGGAGTTGTCCATACCCCTCTTTGCTTATCAAATCTTAAGTCAATCGGTCCGACTGGCCAAGTCTCAGGCTTTCTTAAGTGGTGATCTAAGAAAAAGTTAGCTTCGCCTGTTTTTATGAATTGCCCCGACTTTGTATGGGTCTCGATATCATTCAGGTTTGGTATAGGCTTTCCATTAAGGTCATATCCCCAGCCGTGAAGCATAAGTGGGCCTTTGTGCGCCATTGGCCTTAAAGCATTTGGGAAATCCCCTTCTTCTATCTTGTAGGCCTCCATAGCTGCTGCTCCTGCGGGAACCTGACCATGAACTACGTTGACAATATGAGTATGATTATTGGGACCGTTTTCATTTTCTTCGTTGTGCTTTGGAGTTGATACTATAGCAAATGGATCTAAGTAGTCACCACTAACTTTAGTGCCCATATACCTCAATCCACTCTTTTTATAATCCCACCCATTAATAGGAGGTAAGGCCATAGTCGCCTGATTAGAATTTCCAGAACAATAAGTGGCTGGATTGTCAAGGCTACTATACATAGACTGTGTTTCTTGACCGTAATCAGGATGTTGGCGCTGAGTTATTGGTGTAAATAAAGCATCATCACTCATACCACCCTGTCTAAGCCATCCGCTAGAGTTCCCAAGAGCTAGCTGTCTAGGAGAGACTCTTGAGATACCCATAGCTTGCTGTCCAGTTTCCGGAATTCCAGAAACAGCCATTTCTCCTACTGTGCCAACCGTCATGTTGGTTCCGTTTGTAGCGTTCTGCTTGGATCTCTGCTTCATTTGCTTTCTGGCTGAAGATGCTCTTTCATTTGCTTCTGCTAGAGCCTTTTGAAGCTTATTTCTTTCTCTCTGAATCTTCCTAACTTCCTGAGCTCTCTTGCCCATCTTAGAAAGTCTATTGGCATTATATTTAGCAAACTTGCCAAAAGATGGAGTGAAAGTGTTGAGTGTATATGCTGTTGTAAAACCATTTTCACCATAGTTTACAGTTATATTAGTAATATTAGGGCCAAAACTGCCATTCCAAGGAACACTAGTAATTCCATTATAAGTGTGACTACCTCCGCCAGCGCTGAAGCTAGTAGCTTGCATATTCATGAAATTCATTGTTTTCTGAGTAGACCTTAACTCAGAACCAAGTCTTCTCGTAGGTGTTCCGGGAAAGTTGATAGAACCCCTTTCACCTTCTTGCATATAGGTTACAGACTCTCTAATTTTTTCCAACATAGCGTTGCCGGGAGCATTCATTAGGTTTAAATAACCGTCATACTCCCAAGGTACAAGCTGGTCATCAGCTACGAAATGGACTTGTCCCGGAGGGCCTTTTCTAAATATTGGCCCATATCTGACTGTATTACTCTTCATTGGAACAGCAACTTCATCTGGAGTCTTTCTTTTTATAGCAATCGCCAGAGTTCCGTCAGAACCTCTAGTTCCGTCTGCATTAAATTGAAGTCCACCTTTAAGAACATTTAGATTTGCGCCACTGACGCCTGAAGTTATCGCTGTTTCTATTAGACCTGCGAAGTTTGGATTTA
>CAZXNP010000309.1:0-3047 GCA_964642035.1 uncultured Anaerolineales bacterium
CTAATAAAATACTTTCAATCCTATCAATTTGTTTTTTTATTCTAGAAATTCTTTCATGAGTTTGCTTTTGCATAATTCTGCAAAGTTTTTCATGAGAATCTATTCTTTGTAACGCATCAGTTTTGGCCATTAAGTCCTCGCCGCAATTATTTTTTCACTCGGGGATAGTAGTGCTTCCTCTGTTCTTGTCAAGTTAGTTTGTGGGTTTTTTTGCGCCATTAACTGCGCTTGATTTGCAACAGGCATAGAAGTTGGTGGTAATGGTGGTGTTTGTTTAGCTATATCTGTTGTTTTTTCCTCTATTATTGCTTCACTTTTCTTTTCTTTTTTAGGAGCATAAATTTCTTTTTCTTTAAGTAATTTAAAATCTTTATTTAATCTTTGTTTCTTTAATTTTTTTTCTAATTTTTTAATTCTTTTTTTAACACGTTTAGTTAAAGGATTACCTGCTCCATATCTTTTATCAATTTTTTCATAAGCGTCTTCCATTCCTTCACTAATACTTAAAGGTTTAAATTTATTTTTAACAATCATTTTATATATATCCCCTCTATTTCTAGACTCAAAGATCTCTTTAATATCTTTTCTAGAAACTTGTAATGTTCTAGCAGCGTCATATAATCTTCTTAATTTTTCAAAGGTTTCTAATCTTTGTTCGTTAGCAAATATATATTGTCTAATGATTTGGTTTTCATCTGTTACAGGATCTCCTGTTAAAGTACCTGCATATATTAATTGTCTTTCATCAGATTCTATTTGTAAAAATTTTCCAAGGTTTATCTCTAACGATCTATGTAAATCTAATGGAGCTTTTCTTAAACCAATTAACCCTAGTAACTCATCTGTGACTTTATACTGATTCCCTTTAATTGTTTCACCTTTGATGGCTTTATATAATCTTTCCATCTGAATGTTTGATCCAGGTGAGTATACTCTTGCTAAGTGTTTAATAGTTTTCCAGATCTTATCTCCATCAGAATCTCTTTCATTCCAAATTTCAGATCCTGTTTTAGTTCTACCACCTCTAAAATATATGTCTGCTATACCACCTAACCAAATAGACTCTGATACAAATGGCTCTACAAGTCTAGCTAGCCCTGCTCCCATACCTTTAACTAAGCCAGGTATAACAGGGTCATCTTTATTTTGTTCCATCTTAGTTATGATAGCTTGAATAGGATTAGTTACAGTATCATAGAAAAACGCTCTACTAAAATCTATATATTTATATTCACCATCTTCATAAACCGCTATCACTGTAGATTCTTTTGAGAACCACGGTAAGAATTCTTTAATGGCATACAATTCATCTTTAGTAATGCCATACATTTTCATACCTCCCCACACTGCTAGTGGTCCTATGGTTCCAACTGTTGTAGCAAAACCAATAGCTCTTTCCCACCCCATTTGTTTGAAGATAGGACTTCTCATTTCAGCTCTAGCACCATTCATAATATTAGTTGACGTTCTTATAATTTCTGCAGGCCATGATACGAAATTTCCAAGCGGTGATCGTCTACTAGCTTGTACTATTTCATTAACGTACGCATAGTTAGGCAACATCTCTCTTACTTTTTTAGTTGCCATCTTCATTATTTCTAAGTCTCCTGGAATTTCATTGCCTCTAACTATACCTTTTTTTAATGCGGATTTATAAGCTTGATGAATTTTATGGTCTTCTATAAAAAAATTTGTTATTTTCCAGATGTCATCTTCAGCAATGTACATATCTTGAGCAGCCTTAATAAATTTTCCACCCCAACTCTTAGGTTTTTCTATCATTCTTTTTAACCAACCTAATGATTGAGTATCTTCTACGAGACCTATCACATCTCTGTACACAGCATTTTGATTAACCATTCCTTCATCAAGTAAGAATCTATATAAAGCTTGGCCTCCTTGTTTTAATTCATTCGTATTTACTTTTGCACCAGCTGTGTAATTAGTACCTGGTTTATTTCTCCATAGTATTTGAGGTTGAACAGTATTTAATGCTCTCCATAATGCTTTACCAAACAACAATGGATTTGTAATAGCATATCTAATATTACCTAAGGCAACTGTAGTCACCGCTCCTGATGAAAAGTTTCTAGCATGAGTGAAAGGACCACCAACTGTTTTACCCATTTGAATTAATCCTTTAGGTGCCATCACTGCCATTTGATATGCCCAGTGTTTAGATATACTTCCTAAAGTATTTTGTGCTCCACTTTTTAAAGCTTGTGCAATAGTTTCTGTAGTATACATTCCATCTAATGGAACGGTGTATGCTTCTTCAGCTAATTTGTTTGGAAGTTTTAATCCATTCGCTGCATCAATAATTTTTTCTCCTGTTCCAGCCCATGCTTTAGCAGCAGAGTTATAAGTTGGGTATACAATTGCTCTTTCCCCTCTAGCAATTTGTTCAGCTGCAGCTCCTTTAATTACGTTATAAAATCTATCTCTCGCTGAAATATCTGCAAGGTCTGCGGTTACATTTGAAATAACATTCGTTGCATTCTTATAGCTACCAAATAATTTTTGAAAAGCTGCAAGGTCTGATTCTTTTTGGATCAATCCTCCTATATCATCAGCTGCAAATCTACCACCGCCTGTAATATTTTTAGCAATAGACTTAGTTATTAAAGCTTTATCAGCATTCAGTCCAATTCCTGGATACTTAAAGAAAGGTTGACCAGTATGCGGATCTAATTTTACGTTTTTAATTATCTGATCTACCGTAAGACGCGCTTCCTCTTTAGACATTTTAACTTTATTAGCTGTAGCATTTCTTCTAAATATGTCTGCTACTTCATCTTTAATTTGTCTTGAAACTGTGTAACCATCTACCGGAGATAAACCATTGTCTTTAAATATTTTATATTCGGTAGATAAAGTATCACCTATTCTTTCTTTCATAAGTTTAACAAACTCTTTTAAACCTACATTTAAATTACCACCTTTAAAAATAGTATTTAAATACTGTCCCCAAAATCCATGGACATCTTCTATCTCTTTAATAATATTATTAATTTCTTTACCAGGTATTTTTAATTTTTCTAAACTTT
>CAZXNP010000310.1:0-3016 GCA_964642035.1 uncultured Anaerolineales bacterium
CGGGCCCGGCCGCGGGCGGGCCGCCAAGGTGTCGCCCTCCCGCACCCCCAGGACGTCCCCGGGGGCCACCGTGTCGCCGTCGGCCACGGCCACCGACTTCACCGCGCCCCCGACTTCCGACGCCACGGTCACCCGCCGGGCCTCGATGAAGCCCGAGGCGGTGATCAGATTCTCGTCGGCGGCCTTCAGGTCCAGATCGGTCAAGAGATCGTCCACGGCCGTCGAGTCGGTGCTGACGGCCCACGCCGCGGCCGCCACCGCGGCCGCGACCACCACCACGACCACCCCGAGGGCCGCTACGTGCCTCCTTGTCATGGCCTCACTCCAGTATCCGCCCCCATGCTGGCGATGAACACGTCCTCCAGGGTGGGAGCGACGACGTCCATGGTCCTAACTGCCACCCCTGCCGCCCCCAGAACCGCCGCCAGGTCTGGTCTCAGGGCCGCGGCGTCGGCGGCCACCACGTGGATCAGCACTCCGTACAACGCGATGTCGTCCACGTGCAGCAGGCCGGCATCCCTTGCTCCCCGCAGCGCCGCCATGGCCTCGTCGGCACCAGCGCAGTCGATTTCCACCACCTGGCCGGCCATGCGCGCCTTGATCTCGGCCGGCGGTCCCTGGAGGACTATCCGCCCGCCGTGGATGAAGGCCAAGCGGCGGCAGTTTTCGGCCTCGTCCATGTAGTGGGTGGTGACGAAGACGGTCCGACCACCCTCCGCCAGGCCGTAGAGGAACTCCCAGAAGGTCCGGCGCGACACGGGGTCGACGCCGGCGGTGGGCTCATCGAGGAACATCACCTCGGGCTCGTGGAGAATGGCGCAGGCCAAGGCCAAGCGCTGGCGGAAACCGCCGGCCAGGGACTTGGCCATGGCATCCTCCCGGCCGGCCAGACCGGTCATGTCCAGGGCATAGGCCCGGCGGTCGGCCAGCCGCGGCCCGCTGACGCCATAGGTGCGGCCGTAGAAGTCGATATTCTCCCGCACCGTGAGGTCGCCGTACAGGCTGAAGCGCTGGGACATGTAGCCGATCCGCTCTTGAATCGCCTGGGCCTGGGTCGCCACGTCGTACCCCAGCACCCGGGCGCCGCCACTGGTGGGCTTGAGCAGACCCAGGAGCATGCGGATGGTGGTGGTCTTGCCGGCGCCGTTAGGGCCGAGGAAACCGAATATCTCGCCGCCGTGTACCCGGAAGCTGATGCCATCGACGGCGGTGAAGCTGTCGAAGCGCTTGGTGAGCTCCTCGGCCACGACGCTGACTGGGGCCTCATGCCCCACGCGACGCCTCCTGGAGATCCCGGACCAGGGAAATGTACGCTTCCTCCATCCGGGGCCGCGTGGGGCGCAGGGACTGGAGGCTAACTCCAGCGTCCGCCAGGGCCTGGGCCAGGGCCGCACCGCGGGCCTCGGAATCGTCAACGAACACATGCAGCCGGTCGCCGTAGGTTTGCACCTCCATCACCCCCGGCACCTGGGCCACCACCTCCCGGGCGCGGCGCAGGTCGGGGCCCCTCACTTCGAGAAGCTCACCCTTGACCATGGAACGAATGGCCCGGGGGGTATCGCACACCACCAACCGGCCCCGGTACATGAGGCCCACCCGGGAGCATCTGTCCGCCTCGTCCATGTAAGGGGTGCTGACGACTATGGTGATGCCCTCGAGGTGAAGGTCGGTGAGAATATCCCAGAACTCCCGCCGAGACGCCGGGTCAACGCCAGTGGTTGGCTCGTCGAGAAAGAGCACCTGGGGCCGGTGAATGAGGGTGCATGCCAGGGCCAGCTTCTTCTGCATGCCCCCGGACAGCTGCTCGGCCCGCCGGCCCTCGAAGCTCTCCAGGTGGGCGAAGGCCAGCATGCGCCGAAGTCGGCCCCGGCGCTCCTCCCCCGTCACACCAAACACGTCGGCGAAGAAGGCCAGGTTCTCCCCGACGGTGAGATCGCGGTACAGGTTGAAGCGTTGGCCCATGTAGCCGATATGGCCCTTGATGGCCTCCGCCTCCCGCACGGTGTCGCGGCCGAGGACCGTCGCCCGGCCCGCGGAAGGCAACAGGATGGCCGCCAGCATCCTGAGGGTGGTCGTCTTTCCTGCACCGTCGGGCCCAACGAGGCCAAACACCTCCCCAGGCGCCACGGCCAGGGTCAGGCCGTCGACCGCGGTGACATCGCCGTAGCGTTTGGTGAGTTTCTTGGTGGTCACCACCGCCGCGGGGAGCGGCATCGAACCAGCGTCCCCCTTCTCCAGTGCCACCGGTCCAGATCCGACCACTAGTTGAGACCTTTCCGGCGCAAGACGAGCACCGTGGCGCCCATCACCCCGGCGCCGAGGACGGCCAGGGCCACCAGCTCCCGCCAATACACCGCGGGGCCGGCCCCTTTCAGCAAGATGCTGCGGAACACGATCAGCCAGTGCTTTATGGGAAACAGGTTGGCCACCAGCTGCAGCCCCGCGGGCATGTTTTCAACGGGGAAGGCATAGCCGCTGAACACGGTCTCGACCATGGTGAAGACGAACACGAGCAAGAGGGCCTGGAGCTGAGTAGGGGAGATGGCCGAGGCCATGATGCCCCAGCCGAGCTCCACGAACAGGTAGAAGCCCGCCAGCATTAGTAGCAGAGGCCACGAGCCACGCATGGGTACCCCGAAGCCGCCCAAGGATATGGCGAGCATGAGTAGGAAAACCACGTAGCTCAAGATGATGGCCGGGATAGCCTTGCCGATGATGAGCTCCACCGGGCGCAACGGGGTGACGGTCAGCTGCTCGAGGGTGCCCAGCTCCCGCTCCCGGGCGATGCCCAGGGAGGCGACCATGATCGTGATGGCCGACAGCATGAAGCCCATTTCCGACGGGATCGTGTAGTTCGCGTCCTTGAGCTCCTCGTTGAAGCGAACCTGTACCTGGGCCACGATGGGCGAGAGCACTCCCTCCGTCAGGCCGGCGGCGGCGACCCCCCCCCGGTGCGCGTAGCGGGCCGCCACCCCCCGCGCGCAGGCGACCGCCGCCCCGCCCGCGCCCCGCGCCG
>CAZXNP010000311.1:0-3010 GCA_964642035.1 uncultured Anaerolineales bacterium
ATATTGGCTCAAGGATTTTTTAGGACGGTACACTGACCCGTGAAATTTTGGGTTATTATGTGGCGTGACTTCAACTATGTTCGGACGGTCTCTCTCGGGCTTTTTATAAAAATATTTGCCTCCGATTTCTTTAAAATTATTTTTTTCTAATCCGTTCAAACGTCGTTTTCTCACTGCTGACGTAGTTATCCCACGCATTTTTGCATATTCGGCGGGTGTGAACTTAAATATTTTATCCATATTAACGTACATATCAAAGCGTGAATCTTCACGCAATATTTGGACGGACAAACGAAATCTTTTTTTCTATACAACGAGAGTCGTAGCTGTCGTACTAATTAAAGAACGACTACTACGACAGATATTTATTAGTAGTGATTATGGTTAATATCCTCCTCGCTATTAAGTTTATAAAGTCCGTATTTGCCAACGACCGACGTTATCTCGTAATTAGACGCCATACGTTGAATCGTGCGACTTATTCTTTTGCCTTCTTTGCTATTTGATGTTGCTCCAAGATGTTTGATTATATCAATAGGACGAACTTCAATTTTGCCACTACGTTTTAACTCTTTCATAGCGTCCAAAATCATCTTTCTATTTTCGTTCAATTCAATTTCAAACTTATTGCCAACAAAATCATAAGTCATAGTTTCGTCGTTCCATTTGACTGCATATTGAAAATCAAGGATATCGCGACCTCTACCAGTAATACTAGCGTTAGGACTATTATCGCCTCTATCTATTAACCACATAGCGTCGGTCATACCTTGTAATCCAACGGACCCAGTAATTTTATCAAAGCTGTAATCTTGCTGTGCTTTGGATAAGTGAGTTATAAAAGCAATACAAACACCGTTAGTTATAGCTAACTGCTGTATTCGCCTTAATAATTCGTTATCCTGATCGTATGCTGTACCTTTATTGAAACCTGATACTCTTTGCTTAACTCTAGCAAGTGTATCAATAACTATCAGCTTTGGATTTTTAACACCGTCTATCCAACGTTGAAGGTCCTCCTCTAAACCGTTATTCAGGTATGGTGCCTCAATATCAGTAGTAGGAAAATATTGAACGTCATTATGTTTAAGTTTAAATGTACGTTCTTTCAATCTTCGTTTGGAATCTTCAAGTGCTAAATATAATGCGTTGCCTTGTTCAACATTATGTCCGAGATAATCTAAACCGTTCTCAACACAAAAACAAAGTTTTAACATTTGCCAACTCTTCATAGCTTTAGGACGTCCCGCAATACAAACCAAACCTTCGGGCAGTATCGGCTTAACCGCAAATTTAAGCGGAGGAATATCTTCTGTCATAAGAGATCGCATATCCACACCGTTAGCTAAAAAATCACGTCTAGAAGGCGTTTTAGAGTACTTATCAGCTCCAGGAGGATTGCCTATCCAACCTAACCAAGTTTTCATATGCTTTGGCTCCGCTCCAATATAATCTGCGTAAGCAATGTACCCCGCGTTCTTTGTTTGTTGATTGTTAGCTTTGACTATCCGTTGAAACTTTTTTCTATTTGTATCTCTATCGTTAGGTAAAACTATTGAATAGAAATCAAATAAAAAATCTTCTCTTTCGGTGTCAGTCCACTCGGTATAACGCATAAGACAAGCGTCCAACTTTAATGCTCCCGTGTTTGCACTTTCAACGTATGGTGCAATAGCAGTAGCAAAAGATATTTTTCTAAATTTTTGTTCTAGAAATTTATCTGTCTTTGGCTTTCTAACATTAACCCACGTACGAGATAACATTTCGCCAGTGACTTTGTCTTTTGTTTTGCCATAGACAACCGTTTGACCGATAACTCTATACTCGGCTATCTTCTTATCAAGCATAACGTCATCTTGTTGTGCGTCATCATTATTATAAAAATAATGCGTTATCTCTACGGTACCGTCAGGACGTTCTCTACCAAGTGTTAAGGTGTCAGTATCAAGCCACTTTTGACCGAACTGAATAGACCACTTATTCTCTAAATCAATATCTTTAAGTTTAGATTTTTCTAAATTTAAACCTTGATTGCCGTCTATATGCCATAACTCTTTGCCGTGCTTATCAGTAAGAGGTTTATTAAGATGTTCTAAAGTATAATCGCGTTCAAGTATTTGTTCGTCGCCATTATGTTTAGACTCTCTATAAAGAGGTATAATAGAATAACCTTGTTCTATTAATGCCTTCGCGTGTGCAATATTTTGCATTAGTTTAACCTCCCGTTCTTTTTATTAACTTTATCTTCTAAACGTTCTTGAAGTTTTGCAATTATCGCATTGCGTTGTTTGATTTGATGTTCAGCTCTTTCAGTTATGTATTCAACCGTCTCTTTTGTTTCAGAGAACTTATCCTCCATTTCTGCTAAACATTTAGATAGTCTAGAGATAATTAGGATTGATCTTTTAATTGAAAGAACTAGATCGTTATATCCAACTCTACCGTGTTCACACACGGACGCTTTAGGTGCACCTTTGCCCCTATAAATATTATAAAGCGTTTTATTCTTTGGATATTTTTTTAATGGGTGTTTAGGAAGTTTCATTAGTATGGTACCTCCGTATCCCAAGCGTTATTAAATTTCTGCCAAAAAAATCTAGATTGTTTTTCTTTGTGAGGTTTGTCCGCTACACTACACCACCAACTTCTGTGTTTAGTTATAACTAGAGGATTTTTTATATCCCATATTGTAGTGTGAAGAGTCCAACCATTGCCACCTTCAAAAAATACAAAACGTCCATTGCGTTTTATAGAATCTGTTATGTGATTAATGATATGCCACTTAAATAAAAACATTCTTGATAGAATATTTAAGTGCCTCCATTGTTTGCATTGTAGTTTTATTCTATTGATAAAACCGTGATCTGACGCCCAATCCCAACGATAATTGTTAGTATGGCTCCAGTCTCTTGCGTTTGCTTTCGCATTTAAAATTGCTCTAATAAATTTAACAAGAGCAAAGTTTCGTGTTTGGATTTGAAACATTTTTTATCCTGTTGTTTAGTATGGC
>CAZXNP010000312.1:0-3000 GCA_964642035.1 uncultured Anaerolineales bacterium
GTAGGGGTCGGGGGCGGAGGCATCGGGGGGGCGCCGGTACGGCGGGCGGGGAAGTAGCGCGGGGACGCCCCGCCGCGCCCGCCGTGCGGCCGGCACACCCACAGCGACGACCTGTGCTCCCCGCCGGCCACACCGCCGACGGCGGTCTGCGGGCAGAGGGCGCCCCGGGCCGGCCCCTTCCCTGCGGCGGGGAAGGTCGCTATGGTGCTGTAACGGATGAGCGTCAACACTGTCGCCGACGGGCCACCGGCCGCCCGTCCCCGCGGCCGTGGTGTATTGGCCGGCACCGTCGGCGGGGCCGTCGGCGGGGCTATAGGGGGCGTCCTGGCAGCGGTCGCCTACTTCGCCATCGGTTTCGCCCCGGGCCCGGGAGCGGGGACCGCAACCGGGGCCGGCATGGTCTACCTGCTCGCCTTGATCGTGTTCGTGGCGGGCCTCATCGGCGTCACCGGCGGCGTCGTGGTGGGCACTGGCATGGGCGCTCTGGCGGGGGTGGCGGTGAGCAGCAGGGTGAGGCGCGGGGCGGCCATGGCCCTGGGGGCCGCCCTGGAGACGGCCATGATCTGGATGGTGGCCAGCTACTACGCCCTTGGCACGGACATGACCCAGGCCGAGCTCTTCATCGACGCCGTCGCCTTTGGCGCCCTGCCCGGGGCCGTGGGCGGACTTGCGGCCGTGGGGGTGTTCAACCGCCTCGTCGCTGGAGAAGCTCCTCGGTAACTCCGGGGCTCGGCGCCCCTGCCGCCCAAGGCTGGTCGGCGCCGGGGTCCTCCCACTTCAGGGTCGTGCCCGTCTCGAGGAGGCGGACAGGCGGGAGCGGGCCGTCGCCGGGTTGGAGCCTCCGGGGCCGCAACCAACTCCGACGGCCCGGGGACACCTCGGGCAGGGACAGGCCGGGCCTGGCTAGAAGGCCGCCTCCGGCTGGGGGCGGACCAGGACTGAGCTCCTCCAGACGGGGTCCGTACAGCTGGGCTTCCGACATGGCCACGAACCCCAGGGCAGACAGGCGGTGGGCGTAGACGAGGAGCACGTCGGTGCGCATGGGCCACGTGAACTCGAAGCGGTTCAACCCCGGTGGAGCGGCGGGCACGATGAGCTGCCGGGCCTCGCCGGCCTGGTAGAAGACGAGGCTGTAGGTGGTGGGGAAGGCGAAGTGGTCCCAGTAGAGGCGCACCTCGGTGATGTCCGTGGCCGGCGGCAGGTGCAGGCGATACCATGGCGCCGGGTTGCCCCGGCGGGAGGCCCAGCCGGTGGCGAAGTCGCCGTCGGCAGCCAGCCACGGGGGGCAGCACTCCTGGGCGCCGCTGGCCACGAGGGAAGCCCCCAGGGCCAGGTTGGGGCGCTGGCGGCCGTACACCTCGAGCTCCCCGACGGCGAAGCCCCCCTGGGGGGCGCTGGAGCCAACGGCGTACAGCAGAAGGTACCGGGCATAGGTGGGGGGCAGGCTGATTGTCTCGTCGCCGCCGCGGCCGGTGTCGTTCCAGTACAGGCCGGACCACTGGCCCCGGGGGGCGTCCCAGGCGTAGATGCCAAAGCGGGCGGCGAAGGGGTCGGACCAGCGAAGGACCACCTGGTTCAAGGTGCGCTCGGTGCCAAGGTCCACGTAGGCCCAGGCCGTCTCGGAGGCGGCGTACCAGGCGGTGGCCGGATCGCCATCGGTGGCCAGGGAGGCGCCGTAGCCGGGCACCTCGAGGGATACCCGCACGGTGCGGCCCAAGGCCAGGTTGTCTGTTGTTGACGGCGTCGGTGACGGAGGAGGTGTCGGCGTCGGGGCGCTGCAGCCGGCCGGGAGGGCGCGGATGGAGGAGACGAGGACCACGGCCTCGCCCGTGCTCGGGCAGATCGTTTCCACCCCCTCGACGTTGACGTCGAGATACTGGTACGCGCTCAGATCGAAGCCGGCACTGATGGGCACGCTGCGCCCCGTCGAGCACAGCCGCACTGCCGCTTCCGCGGGGCACCCGCCACTGTAGGGCAACAGTTGCCCCTGAAGGAGAACCGCCGTCGGGCTGGGGGTGGCCGTCGGCATCGGTGTGGCCGTGGGCGGCGGCCGGGTTGGGCTCGGGCCCTCGGTCCTCGTTGGCCTCGGCGTGGGGGTGTCGGGCACTTCACCGGTGGTGACTATGACCACCCCTTGGTAGGCGGGGTTATCGGCGTCGAAGAAGTCGAAGTAGCGGTAGGTGCCGGCGGCGGTGAAGGTGTGGGTGAAGGCGGCACCGGGGACCAGCTCGTAGGAATTCCACAGGCTAGGCTCCCCGGCTGGAGGCAGATGGGTGGTGTTGTGGCCGACTTGGTCGCGATTCGTCCAGCGCACCGATGCGCCGGGGACGATGGCGACAGCCGCCGGGGACAAGCCATCGGCCTCGAAGTCCACCAAAGCCGGGCCATCGGTGTTGGCCGAGGCCCCGGCCGCGAGGGTGGCGGCGACGGCCAAGGCGGCCGACAGACTTGCGGCCGCCAGGGCGATGGCGATGGCCACGGGTGGGCGCCTAAAGGGCCGAGGCATTGCCGCGAGGCCTACCGGCGTGGGGCGCGACCGGCCGCCCTTGGCTGAAGGGCCTCGGTCCGGCGGCCAGGGCCGGGGCCGCCCGGGGCGTCACCCTGCTCCTCGGCGGAGATGACCCTGATGGGGAACCGCTCCTCGGCGGCAGCCCCGGCCGGGTCCTCGACGTGGATCGTGATCCAGGTGGTCGTCTCCTTCATCCCGAAGGAGAAGCTGGCGTAGTACACGGCCACCCGGGCGGTGTTGTTCAGCATCCGGCCTGCTTCGGCGGACCACTCGTAGGTGAGTTCATCGCCAGGGTGGTCCGGATCGTCCACGTCGACGGTGCAGGTGGCGTAGGTGTACACCCTCACCGGGTTGGGCTGGCACCACGCCGCCACGATCACCGGCGGCTGGTTGGTGGGGGTGGCCGAGGGCGTGGGCGACGGCGTCGGGTCGATTGGGGCGGCCGTGGGTGCGGGCGTGGGGGCGGTGGCCGCGGCGGGCGGGCCCCGTGG